>JAMOOV010000144.1 GCA_027065125.1 Campylobacterales bacterium
GCTGTATGCCTGCCAAAGTGATTTTTGTGTATAGGCAACAGATATGATTTCATTAAATCCAAAAAGATTATAGGTAAGATTTTTCAGCATACTGATTTGAAACTCAATCTCTGTGTTTTTCTCATAACTTGGATATTTTTTGCTGGAATAAGAGAAAGGCAGAAGATAATTTGTTTTATATGGCAAAATACCAAAATTTTTATTTGTCAGTTTTGAAACCTCTCTTTTTACATAAGGATCACTCAGATCAAACTTTGCATAGGTATATTGTAACGCTTTGTTTTCTTCATCTGCTGTAGTGTTTTCATCTTGCTTAACAATGTACTTAAATGTAGAAGATGCTTCTTTATACCAATGCAAAGCTTTTGTTGTATCTTTTTGAATGCCATATCCGTTTTCATACATGGAAGCAAGTAGATACTGTGCCTCTTTATCTCCCTCTTTGGCTTTTTTTACAATAGTAGGAAACGCTTTTTTATAGTGTTGTGCTTTATATAATTTTAGAGCCTCTGTGTAATCAATCAAAGCCTCAGCATATATATTAGTAGATTCAAAAGCAAACAGCAGTAGGAGTGTTATTATTTTACAGGTTTTCATTATTAGACTTTGTTGCTTAATAAAACAGAGATCCATCTGTACTTTTGTGTATAAGAGGACGCCATCTTTAAAGTTATGGTTAGTGGTACGGCTAAGAACATTCCAACCGGTCCGAGTATCCATCCCCACAAAACCATGGAGAGAAAGACAAAAAAAGTTGAGATGCCCACACCTTTGGAGAGAATTTTTGGCTCTAAAAAATTACTAATAGCGTTGTTAATTACCAGATAGCCTATGACTATAAAAAAAGTATCAAGCAAGGAGAGTTGCAAGAGGGCAATGGCAATAGCCGGAATTGCCGCAACAAAGGAGCCTATACTTGGTATGAAATTAAGAATAAATGCCAAAAAGCCAAATAAGAGTGCGTACTCAAGATGAAAAAAATTCAGCATCAGATAGATAAGAAAACCAGTTAGTAGCGATGTAAGCGTTTTTATCGCAAAGTAGGTATTGATACTTTGTGTAAACAAAAGCATATGCTCTTTTGCCTCTTTGGAGTTTAAAAAGTAAAAAATCTTCTCTATCATCAAAGAAGATTCCAAAAACAGAAATATTATGATAATGAGCATAAGCACACCATTGCTCATAAGATTGCCCATACTTTTTACAAAACCAAGAGCATGTTGAATAAGATTTATGGGATTAAACATACTTGCTATATTGTCTGATTGTAGCTCTATTCCAAACTGCTTGAAATATGTAACTGCGTGAGGTATCAAAGCATCATATTTTTGCTGATACAAAGGGAGATTTTGTGTAAAACTCTGAGCAGAATTGAGTAAAAAACTTCCAATAATAAACAAAACGCCAAATAAAATAAAAGAAACAATAGTCGTAGTCAAAAAATCAGATAAACCAAAAGAGCGTAACTTCTTCACTAAAGGAAGAAAA
>JAMOOV010000145.1 GCA_027065125.1 Campylobacterales bacterium
TTACCCCATACTCCTATCATTGCATTAACTGCTAATGCGATAAAAGGAGATAGAGAGAGATTTTTAAGCTCTGGGATGGATGAGTATTTAGCTAAACCTTTGGATAGGGAAAAATTGAGTGGAGTTTTAAGGGAGATTTTAGGATGAATACGAAAAATAAAAAGATAAAGTTAATTACTATATTAAGCACTATGTTTATCATAGTAAATATTATCGCTTATATATTTATATCAAATATCAAAAAAGAAAAAATACAAATAGCTTTAAATAGTCATATTGAAAAGCTAAAAACCAACTATGATATACTTAGGCATTATCAAAAAATAACAGCAATTGCCGCATATAAATCAACTATTGGTATGAAAAAAGTTATAGATATCATGAGTACTGCAAATAATGCAACAAAAGAGCAAAAAGATATATTAAGAAAAGAGCTCTATAATACACTTAAAAAAAGATACAGTATTCTTAAGACAGAAGGTGTCTTTCAATATCTTTTTGTGCTTCCAAATAATGAAGTATTTTTAAGAATGCATAAGCCTTCTAAATTTGGAGATGATTTAACAAATATCCGTAAAGATTATGTAATAGTCAACAAAACTTTAAAGCCGGTTTTTGGTTTTAGCCAAGGTAAAATAACACATGGTTTTAGAGATGTATTTCCCCTTTTTGATAAAAACAAAAAGCATATCGGTGCTATGGAAGTGTCATTTTCAAGCGAAGCTATGCAAAAAGCTTTTAATACAATAAGTAAATTGCATACACATTTTATAGTCAAAAAAAGTATATATGCTAAAAAGATTTGGAAAAGAGATGATTTTATCACAAAATATAATCAAAGTCTTGAAGATGAAGATTATCTAATTGCTATGACAAAATTTCACAATACAAGGTCAAATATAATTCGTGAGCAAAAAATCTTAGCAGCTTTAAAATCTGCAATTGATAAAAATATAAAAAAAGGTAAAAAATTTGCTCTATATCAGAAGTATAAAAATAGTGTAATAGTCGTATCTTTTTTACCAGTTAAAAATATAGAAAAAACTAAAACGGTGGCATGGTTTGTATCTTATGAAAAAGACGATTATATCAGTGATACATTAAAATATAGCTTGATATTTGATATTATGATAGCATTCGCACTATTATTGATGTTTTATTTTGCATATAAAATACTAAATCAAAAAGAGACATTAAATATCCAAGTAAAAGAGAAAACAAAAGAGTTAAAAAAACAGATAGAGATAGCTCAAAAAGCCTCAAAAGCCAAATCCGAATTTCTTGCCAACATGAGCCATGAGATAAGAACCCCGCTTAATGCAATACTTGGATTTGTAGATTTATTGAAAGATGAATGTAGAGACACTAAACCATTAAGATATCTAAATATTATAGATGAATCAAGCAAAGGATTATTGAATATCATAGAAGACATCTTGGACTTCTCTAAAATAGAAAGCGGAAAACTCCAGATAGATAAAATC
>JAMOOV010000146.1 GCA_027065125.1 Campylobacterales bacterium
TTGTGGAACTCTTTTCTCTGAAATATCTATATTTCCAAGAAGTTTAATCCGTGAAGAGAGTGCATTATAAATGCCAAGATCAAACACAAAATTTTCAATAAGCATCCCATCAATACGTGATCGCACCATCATCTCATGCTCTTCAGGTTCAATGTGAATATCACTTGCACGTTTTTTAATAGCCTCAGAGATAATCAAAAAGATAAGTTTCATAACAGCACTGTCTTCACCCTCTTTTTTCAAGCCCTCTGATTGAAGCTCATGTTTTACTTCAGCAACAAGTGCTCTTGTCTTTTTCAGTGTTTCAATACGGTTGTGAACAACAATAATATCATCTTGATATGCAAGATAAACCTTAATTGGTTTTAACGGTACTATACGTTCTACGGCCTCAAGTGCATCATAATTAAGCGGATCACTTGTTGCCACATAGATAAAATCTTCATCTTCTTTAAATGGCACAGCCAAAGCTGCTTTTAAGATATTCATAGGATATTTTGCCGCAACCGCATTAAAATCAATAACTTCTCCATAGAGGTCAATAAATTCAATATTGAGCTGTTTAGAGAGAACTTTTAAGAGCTCTTTTTGTGTAAGATAGCCTTCTGATATAAATATCTCACCAAGTTTTTTTGTATAGCCAAGCTCTTTTTGCTTTTTTAAGGCATGCTCTAACTGTTCTAATGTAATAAGTCCATTATCAAGGAGGAGATCTCCCAGTCTTACTTTTTTATTTATCATTACTCTGCCACCTCTGTAAAATTCTTTCCACTTTTTTAGATGATGCAAAATGTTTATAGAGTTTTAAAATCTTTATTGCTTTTTCTTTCTCTCCCAAAACATAAAGTGAACGTGCATATAAAATCCAACTTTGCTCTTTTTTTCTATTCAGGTGATTTGCTTCTTTTGCCCATAAAAGAGATTTTTCATATCTCTGTTGCGAATAGTACTCCTTCGCTATACGAATAGCAATTTCATAACTTTTATGCTCTAAAAACTTCTTTTGTAAAAGTTCTACATCTACATCTGAATGCATTATATTTGCCAATTTTATTTTGTGTGTCTCTTTTTTTTGCACGCTGTCTTTATTTGCAAGAGATTCTACTTTTTTTGCTCTCTTTGGTGTTTGCACATTTAATTCTTGAGCCTCTTGTTTATCTGTTATGGGTATCTCTTTTTTTATAACTAAATAATATTTAATATGATTTTTTTTCAAAAGCGTTTTAATTTTTTGGTACTCTTTGTAACTGTTTGTCTCTCCACAAACCAGATTAAGATAATTATTTTGATCTTCTATTTGACATTGCAATCCCAATTTCAAATATTTTTGTTTCATTCTTTCAATAGAAGCTCTACTTTTTTCTTTGACCGATAAAGTAAATATTTTATAATGTTTTGCTTCTTTAGAGCTAACCTGCTCTTGCTCTTTTTGAGATTTCTTTCTGCTTTTTAAATTTTTTACTTTTTCTTTTTTTATTTGAGCT
>JAMOOV010000147.1 GCA_027065125.1 Campylobacterales bacterium
TGGGAACCATGTATTGTTTAACATCATCTCCCAAAGGTTGTATGCCCATTGATATTTTATGTTATTGAGCTCAAAGATACCTGTTGGATTTCCACCAAAAACTTTTCTGTCATTTACACTTTCAGTTGAATCAGGATTGTATATCTGTTTTCTTTTCATGCTATGTGGCTCCATCTAATATTAAGTATATGATTATAACCATCTATATATAAAAATTTGATAAGATACCTTTATGTATGAATTTTAAACCGTCTTTTTATACCTCTATTTTATATCCGATTCCAAAAACATTTTTTATAAAATTTTCTGGTAATTTTTTCCGCAATGTCTTTACTAATGTTTTTAATGATGCCGTTTTCATAGTATCATAATCATACCATAGCTCATAAATAATCTCTTCACTTTTGAGTACTTTGTTCTTATGTAAAAAAAGCAGTACAAGAAGCTCTCTCTCTTTGCGTGTTAAAAAAACTTCTTTTCCATCTACAATCAACTTCTCTTTGTCCTGATCCCAATAATAGGCATCTTGTATATGAATAATTCTGTTTGCATACGTTGTATAGTTTATAATTTCATTGACTGCAACTTCCAAAACCTTTTGAAGTTCATTTCGTGATATTGGCTTAATTAAATATCTTGTCAATTTTAATTCCGATGCATTGACAAGAGTATCCACATCACTCATTGCTGTAAGCATAATTGCTCTTGTAGAATGATCAAATTTTCGAATATCACGTAAAAAATCAATACCACTTTTTTGAGGAAGATTAATATCAATAATAAGAATATCCGGTTTCTCATGCTTATATATTTTATATGCATCTTCTGCATTTGATGCTTCATATACATCTTCATAAAATCTACTAAGATAGGCTACATAATTTTCTCTTACTGCATCATCATCTTCTACATAAAGCAAAGAGTATTTAGATTTATCTTTATTCATTCTCTTCTATCCCTTGGTATTTTTAATCTAAAACAGACTCCACTCTCTACATTTTTGACATCTATAGAAGCATGCATCTTCTCATCTAAAAGTTTTTGTACCATAAAGAGTCCAAGACCCGTACCTTCAGATGAATGTTTTGTAGTAAAAGAGGGCTCAAATATCTTTTTCATAACACTTTTACTGATACCTCCTGCATTATCACAAACACTGCAGACTAAAAAATTTCCCTCTTCTTCAATATATGCATCTATTTTAATAGAAGGATCATAAATATTTCTTTCTAACAAAGCATCTTTAGCATTATCTAAAAGTGTAGCAATTATCTGTTTGAAAAGCTGTTTATCTCCTATAAACTCTATCTCTTTATCAATCATTATCTTACATACAATACCTTTTTGTTCGATCATCGCAATATCATGAACAAGGCTTTTTGCTATCAAATCATAAAGAGAATGTTTTTCATTGTTTTTACTAAAATAAGTTCTATAATCATCAATACTCTCAGACATCTCTTTTGTGATTGCTTCAATTTGTAACAGTTTTTCAACAAGAAAAGAATCGTCAATTTTTTGTTCATACAGTCTATTGTCTATACTTCCGACAATAGAGTTGATCTGAGAAAGAGGTGCCCTCCACTGGTGCGCAATAGCTGCAAAAACCTCCTGTAAATTTTTAGCATTTTCCAGATTCTCATCAAAACTTAAAGAGAGATTTTTCATACCTTTTCTTTCTATACAAAATTAATTCATACATTATACCGAAATATATCTATGAATTAATAACTATATCAAGCAAAATTTACTATAATCTTGTAAATTTAGTGATTAATAAAAGGTAAATAATTATGAGTAATCCAAACAATAAAACAAAAGAGAATGATCTCTCACAATTAGGAAACGTTGATCAGATCCGTGAGATACTTTTTGGTTCACAATCACGTGAAATGAAAGAGAAATTCGATAAACTTGAAGCTTCTATAAAATCACTGCATGATGAAATGCGTAAAAAAATAGAGCAAACACAAAAAGATTTTAACCTTAGACTCGAAAGTGAACTCGAAACGCTCTCTCGTAAAATGAAAAATATTGTAACACAACAACAAAATGAGTTTTCTGATGTGCGTGACAGTGCTCTTAAACAGGAAAAACGTCTTCAAAGTGCCATAGATATCATGGAAGAGGAACTCAATGCAAAAAGAGAACAGCTTCAAAAACAATATCTTGAAAGTAATTCAGCGCTTCGATCTGAAATGGATGCACTCAAAGATGAAGTTTTAAAAACACTCAATAATAAAATGAGTGAGATGAATGGTGTCAAACTTTCTCGTGATGATGCTGCAGAAATTTTAATGGAAGCAGCAATGGCAATGAAAGGGACACAAATAAACCAACAGCTTGCCCTGACTCAAGAAAAAAAGTAGTATATAAACGATAATGTCAAAAAAAAAACAATCAACGCAAGAAGAGGATGCACTAGAGAGTGCACTCTCTCCTATAGTCAATAAACTCATTGATAAAAATTTTGATAATTCCGGAGATAAGATAGCCTCTCAAATGGCACCGCTTATCGGTGGTGCTATTCGGGAACAGATCAAAAGCCAAAAAGATGATATTGTTGATGCTCTCTATCCGGTGATGGGGAATATGATTAGTAAATTTGTGACAAAATCTCTTGAAGAACTTCTAAACAAGATTAATGAACAGATCCAAAATGGTCTCTCCATACAGGCTATAAAAAGAAAGATCACAGCAAAAATAAAAGGTGTCAGTGAAACGGAACTGCTTTTACAGGAGAGTAGTGAAGCAAATATAAAAGCTGTTTTACTGATCCATAAAGAGAGTGGATCTTTGCTTTGTAAAGTAGAAGGTCAAGAGGGTGAACTCAGTGATGCTGATATGCTCGCTTCCATGATGAGTGCAATTCGCAGCTTTGTTAATGAATGGATTAGTACAAATACAATCGATCAAGAGCTTGGAGAGATAGAATATGGCGGTAATAAAATCATTATTGAAACAAGTGGCTATAGCTATCTTGCCGTCATTGTTGAAGGTGCCGCATATACGAAAACCTATGAGAAGATCCGAGCAACCCTGAGTGAAGTGATCCAAAAATATGGTCAAGAGATAAAAAACTTTCAAGGTAATTTTGAAAAACTCAATAAAGATGCATTAAAAAAAGAGTTACAAAAACTCCTAACAAACCAACAGGATGATGCAACAATAAAAAAGAAAAAATCACCACTTCTTTTTTTAATCCCTCTGATCTTTATTCTCTATCTCTCATATATTTTTTACGAGCAACACAAAGATGAAGTTTTACAAAATCAAATCACAACTATTATTGAACATACACCACAACTTATACCTTTTAAAATAGATCTCAATGTCAAAGATTCAGTAGTAACACTCAAAGGCAGTGTCCCTTTTCATTATCACAAAGAGTTACTCGATAAAAAACTTCATACAATTCTAAAAAAAGATCAGATAAAAAATGAATTACGCGTTATTCCAACACTGACTGATCCGATGCAAGTCAGTGCCAATATTGCTTATTTGCTAAAGGGTGCAAATTTAGAAGCACAAACAAAAATAAACTATACATTTGACTATAACAAAGTTACTCTGTTTGGAACTACCTCAAGTATAGAGAGAAAAGTAAACTTAATACAAATGATCAAAGAGATAAAAGGAGTAGAGAGTGTTGAAGACAAAATTAAAGTCCTACTCCCAAAACCAAAAATAGATACCCAAATCTATTTTGAGAAATCTTCTACTACTCTCAACAACAAAACAAAAGATCAATTAAAAAAGATTACAAAGTTACTCAAAAAATATAAAATAGATAGTATAATAGAACTCAAAGCTTATAGTGATATGATAGGAAAAAAAGAAAAAAATCAAGCTTTGGCCCAAAAACGAATTCAAAGCATTATTGATTTTTTACATCAAGAAAATATTACAAATAAAATAGATGTTACAATATTTGATACTCCACCTCCAAATATAGATCCTAAAAAGGATCCCGATAGAGCAAGGCAGATCAAACTAACACTCAAAAATGGAGCAAAAAATGTTTAGCTATAAAATTGTCCTCATAGGAAATTTTGGTACCGGAAAGACCAGTCTCATTCGTCGTTTTGTTGAGAACTCTTTTAGCGAAGAGTACCTTAGTACAATTGGAGTAAGTATCTCTAAAAAAACTATAAAGAACGCAACCGTTATGATATGGGATATAGAAGGGCATACAGAGTTTAAACCAATATTTAAACAGTATCTTCTTGGAGCAAAAGGTTTCATAGTCGTTGCAGACCTTCTCCGTCCAGAAAGTATCGAACAGATTCCGCAACATATAGAGTTCTGCCATAATGTTGTTCAAGATGCTCCGGTTTGCATTGCTTTAAACAAAAGTGACATGCCACATGAGTTAACAGAAGACTCTTTGCAAAAAATAAAGCAGAGTTCACCTGCTATTGTGGAAGTTTTAAAGACTTCTGCTAAAAGTGGTGATGCAGTCGAGGAGCTATTTTTAAAATTAAATGAGACAATATGCGAACAAATCTCTTAGACCTATTATGTAAAAAAAGTGCCATATCTTACATTATTTTTGATAGTGCATTTCATGTTATAGAAGCAAAAAATGTTGATCTAGAAAAAGAGTCTGATATACGAGACTTTTTATGGGAAATTATTGGACTTGAAGAGCCAATTCTTACTCTCAAAAAACATAATACTCCAATTGAAATACCAATGATATTGCGTGAAAACTGTTACTATGATCTAGAGATAGATTCTTTTAAAGACAAACACACAAAAAACTATTATATTGCCTATATGCAAAAGAAATCTAAATATACCAAAGAGTATGCCAATGTCTTAAGAGAGATCAATAAAAAGACACTTATTTATGATCTCAGTGATGAAAAAAAAGATTCTCAATACTTTAAAGAGATCAATAAACATCTTATTACATTTCATCTCGATCTTGATGGCTTTATCATTGGTGTCAATGATGCATCTATACACTTTTTTAATCTTGAAAAAGGAGCATTCCTTAATCAACATTTTTCAGAGTTTTTTCAAGTTCAAAAATCACAAAATACAGAAACTTCTAATATATTTTTAGCCAAAAATGCTAATAAAGAAGATGTGTTTTTTCATACAGAAACTATTCCTGTCGCCAATACAGAAGGAAAAATCAAAGAAAATATTATCATCGCTCAAGATATCACACATCTTAAAAAAATTAAAAAAGAACTTGAATATGCACAAGAACATGATGCATTAACAGGTCTAGCTAACAGACGTACTTTTTTAAAAAAAATCGATACTCTTACTGAGAGAGAAAACTCTTTTTCAGTCTCTTTTATTGACATAGATCATTTCACTATAATCAATGAAGAGTATGGAGCACATGCCGGAGATATGCTTCTCAAACATCTTACAGATCTGCTTTTAGAATTTAAAGATCCTGATGATCTGCTTTTGCGTTTAAACGGTGACTCTTTTGCCATTGTTTTTGATCCATCAAAAAAACGAGAATATATAGAACGAGTAAATAAAAATTTAGAGACTCTTGCAAGTAAAAATCCACTTCATTACAATAGTGAAGATGTCATTCAATTCACTTATACAACTCTACTCATGCATTTTCCGCAAGATGCTGAAAATGCACAGGATTTTCTCAAAAAAGCACAAAAAGCTATGGAAAGAAAAAAGATAGATAAAAAAATATTATAGATCTAATGTTATACGAATTTGACGAGGCATATAATACTTAAACTGTTTTAAAAGAGCATTTTTCTACAAGAATGACTGCAACGTGCATTAAAATCTATTATTTTTATTCCTTTTAGCGATATAAAAATTTTCTGATTTCATCTGCTCTAAATGGTTTACCCACATAGGCATCAAAATTTTGACCCTCTTTGTCTAAATCAAATATATCTCCTGAAGTTGAAATGGCATATACTGCCGACAACCCATTATCACTTTCATATTCTCTTACATGTTGCATAACTTCAAATCCATTCATAACCGGCATTTTATTATCAATATATATAACATTATATGGCATCCTCTTTTTATGAGAATCAATAATCATCTCTAGTGCAAGTTTACCATTTTGTGCAACGTCAACGTCACAATATTCACTCTCCAAAATTCTTTCTAAAAGTAATACACTTATTTTGTCGTCATCAACAATAAGAACTCTCGGTATCTGCTGAGTATTTATAAACTTATATAACTCTACTGCATAATATCCATATTGAAATGCTATTTCACAATTTTTTGCCAACTCATCATCATGTACTAAAAAAGGTTCTTCTTCAACGATAAAGACCTTTTCAAATCTACTAATCTCATCCTGAGTAATTTTATCTAGTTGATTTTGGTACACAATAAGATGTGTTGTATCTTTTGTTATATCTTCCATAGAAGCCACTGCTTCAATAGAATTTTTATTGACATTCATCTGTACTAAATATCTAACAATATTTGAAAGAGAAAGAGAGTTCTTTGCTTGCATTAAAACCGCAATTTTTACATTCTTATTTTTGATTGGTTTAAAAGATGGCGTAACATCTTTAATATCTAATGGTAAGGTAAAATAAAATGTACTGCCCTTGTCGATTTCGCTCGTAAGTTCTAGTTTACCTCCAAGATTCTCTACATATTCAGCACAAATAGAGAGTCCTAACCCTGTTCCACCATACATGAGAGATGTTGTATCATCTGCCTGTTTAAAAGCTTCAAAGATCTGTGCCTGCTTCTCTTTTGCAATACCTATACCCTTATCTTTTACAGAAATAGTTATATCTTTACTCTTTTTATTATACTTTACTTCAAACTCTATAAATTTACCATATGGTGTAAATTTATAAGCATTACCGATTAAATTTATAATAATACGTTTTAATTTTAATACATCCACTTCAATCTTTTTTGGAAGAAGCGGATCTATATAAATATTAAAAGCTATTTTTTTTGTGTACATATTTGAAATAAACATTTCTGCTATAGCTGCAAAAAAACGTGTACTATTTACCTCTTTTACCTCAGAAATCTCTTCCTCATTTTGTAATGATACTCTATCTAACATTGCCGTTGTAAGTTCATTGATAAAAGCTGCACTCTCTTTTGCATTAATAATATACTCTTTAAGACGTTTATCTGTTATTTGTTCTTCTAGTAGCTCTAAAAAACCTTGAAGCGTATTAGCAGGCGTTCTAATATCATGAATAAAATTGTTTATACTTGCATCTGTTTTTTCTGAAAAATTCTGATTATCTTTTCTTCTATCTTTTCTTCTTCTTTCAATCTTTTGCATATTTTTTATAATTGAAGATTCTCTATTTTTTAATTCTATTTTATGACAATCACAATCTTTATCGGCGCACGGATGCATCTTATAAAGAACCTCGATAAGATAGCTAGAGAGAGCTTGAAGCATTTTTAAATCTTCTTTTGTAAACTTTTTAGCTTTTTTTACGGAAGTGTAGAGCGTTACAATACCTATGAAATTCTCATCATCAATCAATGGTACTATAATTTTTGATTTCATTTTAATGTCATCAGGGTTATCAATAGCAGCAATATAATCTTTATCACTTTTCAAATAGTTATAAATTTTTGCCTCTTGTGTCATAAAACACTTATATATAATTCCTCTTTTTTCTTCTAAAGAGAGTGTTCTCACTGCAGCATTTCTACGCTCACGTAAAAGTGTCATATTATGCTCGTCGTAAAACCAAAGGGAGGCAAACTCTACATCAAAAAATGATGTGAGTAGATTTTCTATCTGTTCATTTATCTCTATATTACTACCTGCTAAATCAATGTTTTTACTAACATCTACTAGCTTGTTTTGTAATATTTTAGAATTTAGTTTTATCACAATATACCTCTATAAGATTTTATACAAGAATTATACAAATATTAAGTGAACTACTAGTGAAAAAATCGTTTATTAAAGAGAAAAGAGAATAATTTCGTGATAAAAAAAATTACAATAGAAGAGATATCTGCAATAAATATTACAGATATCTATAAATGACTATTTTGTTTTACGTGAGTGACGTTTTCTTTCATTTTCTGTAAGATATTTTTTACGAATACGAATGTTTTGTGGAGT
>JAMOOV010000148.1 GCA_027065125.1 Campylobacterales bacterium
AAACACTTTTGCAACTTCATAGTGCACTCAAGCGAAAACGACATACTTGATATCATGAAGTCTCTACCTTTGGATATAGAGTTCTCCTCTTTGCCGAAATTTATAGGAGATAAAAGAATAGTCGAGATATATATCGCCGATTTTGATAAAGATAGAGTAAAGAAGTGGTGCGATTTTTTTAAAAAAGAGGTTGGCGGAAAAGGATTAAAGATAGAATATCTTTTGTAAAAATATCTATTAAAAAAGTGGCATAATAATTTTTATAATAATTTTATAAGAAATTAATCAAAAATTTGATAAGATAAGAAAAATTAATATTTGGAGTTAAGAATGAGGAAGATTGTTTTATCGCTAATTGCTTCTGCAACTATTGTATTTGCTGGAAATGCAGTAAACAAAACCGTAGGTTCTACTATGCAACTTATGCATAGTGGTATGAATATGATAGCTGAAGGATTTTACTATAACGATAAAGAAAAAATGCAAGAAGGTATTGAAGTAGTTGAAAAAGCAAATGATATCTTTTTAACAGTTGATATAAAAAGTTTTCTAAATAAAAAAGTTATATCAAGTGCTGCAGTAAAAAATATAACTTCATCAATAAAAGACAGTATTGCAAAACTAAAGCAAGATATTGATACAAGTAACATCACAAAAGCCGGAACTGACTACGGTAAAGTATTGGATAGCTGTATTGCTTGTCACATTATTATTAGAAAGTGGTAAAAATAAACTACTAAACTTTTAAAAATTATTTGCTTTGCCGAAGTTTTCCGGCAAAGCAAAATCCTATCTAAAGCTTTTAACCGCTTCTACCATATTTTTTAAACTTGGTTTTACTTCATCCCATTTTCTTGTTTTTAGTCCGCAATCGGGATTGATCCATAGTTGTTCTCTCGGTAGAACTTCCAAAAGTTTACTTATCTGAGCTTTTATCTCATCAACGGATGGAATTCTCGGTGAGTGTATATCATAAACTCCGGGACCTATCTCTTTTTTATATCCCACTCTTTTAAAAACTTTCAAAAGTCTATTGCCACTTCTTGAAGTCTCTATCGTGATAACATCTGCATCCATTGCCTCTATGGTATCTATGATGTCATTAAAGTCGCTATAACACATATGAGTATGTATCTGAGTTTCCGACTTTGCGACGGAGGTGGATATCTTAAAACTCTCTACCGCCCACTTCTCATAAAAAGGTATATCGGACTTTCTTAAAGGATAACCCTCTTTGAAGGCCGCTTCATCGACTTGCACTATCTTGATACCCGCCTTTTGAAGATCATCTATCTCATCGGCTATCGCCAAAGCTATCTGTCTAACAGTTATATCTCTGCTTTGATCATCCCTAACGAAAGACCAATTAAGCATAGTAACAGGACCGGTCAACATACCTTTCATAGGTTTTTTAGTTTTGCTTTGAGCATAAGTTATCCAATCCACACTCATAGCTCTTGGGCGACTGACATCTCCAAAAAGTAGTGGCGGCTTAACACATCTACTACCGTAACTTTGAACCCAGCCGTTTTGGGAAAATGCAAATCCCTCAAGCATTTCACCAAAATACTCAACCATATCGTTTCTCTCAGGTTCACCATGAACCAGTACATCAAGTCCACACTCCTCTTGAAAAGCCACACACTCATCAATATACTCTTTTATGCCCTTTTCATACTCACCTTTTGAAATATTTTTGTTTTTAAAATCTCTTCTAAGTTTTCTAAGTTCGGGAGTTTGAGGGAAAGAGCCTATGGTGGTAGTAGGAAGCACCGGTAAAGATAGTGTCTCTTTTTGTATCTTTATCCTCTCTTCAAAAGGCAACTCTCTATCTATAAAATCCACCCTCTTAACTCTCTTTTTTACATCTTCATTATGTATCTTTTTTGATATGGTTCTAAAGTGTATAGCTCTTTTATTTGCCGACAACAGCTCTCTATCTTGAGGATTTAGAGCCTTTTCTCCGTCAAAGAAGAGATTTGCTGTTACTTTAAGTTCCGCTAGTTTCTCGACGGCAAAAGCTATCCAGCTTTTTATCTCGATATCGAGTTTCTGCTCATATTTTAAAGTAAAAGGAACATGCAAAAGCGAACATGAAGTTGAAACTATGATACTTTTTTTATCTATCTTATTTGCTATCTCATTTAAAAAGGCTACCTTTTTTTCTATATCGCTAACCCAAATATTTCTGCCGTCTATAACACCCGCTATCAAAACTTTGCTGCTTTTTACTATATCGTCTATGCTTTGTATATTTTTTTCACCGTATACAAAATCAAGCCCTATAGCCCAAATGTCAGTATTTACCAATACTTTTGTCGCTTCAACGGAGTGTTCGAAGTATGTCACTACGGCTATCTTTATACTTTTTGATACGGCGGAGAGTCTATCGTAAGCCAATTTCAAAAGCGATAACTCTTTTGAGCTTACATCTTTTGCAAAATATGGCTCATCAAATTGAATAACCACCTCTTCATCCAACTTGGATATTTCTTTTATAAGCTCCTCATATACCGGAAGTATCCTATCGAAAGCTTGAAATTTATCTTCAAAATCTATCGCTTTGGATAAAGCTATATATGTAACTATACCTACGAGATTGATCTTGGGCTTTATGCCAAACTCTTTTGCCTCCAGATACTCATCTTTTATCTTTTTGATATTTAGTTTATAGCTATCCTCTTTTGACAACTCCGGAACTATATAGTGATAGTTGGTATTTAACCACTTTGTCATCGACATCGCAGTAGTGCTCTTGTTGCCTCTTGCCATAGAGAAATACAACTCTTTTTCATCCTCAATATAGCGAAATCTTTTCGGTATGGCACCTATAACGATACTCATATCGAGCATATTGTCATACAGTGAAAAATCGTTGCAACTGATAAACTCTATCTCATTATCTTTTTGATATTGCCAATGTCTATTTTTTAAAAGTTTTGCAGTTTTCTCCACCTCTTCAAAACTACTTTTTCCAGCCCAATAGGACTCCAAAGCCTTTTTAAGCTCTCTTTGCTCTCCGATCCTCGGAAAGCCTATGACCCAATTTTTTGCCATAGCTATCTCCTTGTTAATAATAAAATGTAAATAAATATAGTGTTTTGATTAGTTAAACAAGGAGAGTCGGTGGAGATATACCGGTAACTCTAAAGCTGTAGTTTGCACAACTACAATGAGGTCTAAATATATTTTTAGAGAGTCTAAGCACAAGTGAACACTTTCTTTTAAATATGCAGTTGCAATGCAGAGGATTTTTGACATTCAAATCACTCATCCTTGCCACAACCATATCGATAACAAAATCTTTTATACTTAAAAAAGCCACTTCTATCCCTCTAAAAATTTACTTATTATACCCAAAAAAATCAAAAATCAAAAATCATCTATTTTTTTATGTAGTAATTCTTCAAGCAAAACTGTTGCATAAGAACCCTTTGGTAGATAAAAAGACAATTCAAACCATGCATCTTCTTTTTTATATTCATAAGATAAAATTTCCGGAAATATCCATGCAAATCTTCTTGAGCCTCTCATTTTTAAAATCATCTCTTCATCAATATCTAAAAACTCTTTCTCTATCATTCCTGCTATATCTGTAGCTCTTGTCGCCTTTTTTCCTATAAGCAAACCTGTTATCGTTATCTCTTTATTTATAAATCTATTGGACTCTTCTTTTATATTTAAACACTCAAAAATTTTTCCGTATGGATAGTGGTGAGCCATATCTCCGGGCAAAATCTTAAAAAAATTTTTTTGCTCTTTTATTAATTTTAACAATTCATCATTATAGATAAAAAGATTTTTTAACTCTCCTATTGGAAATGAATTGAAAAGCTTACTCATTTCAACTCTTCTGTTTAGCCATAGATTAAACAAATGACTTTGATAAGCACTGATAAAAAAGTCTCGCTTTTTTCTATTTCTCTCTCTTTTTTTACCAAGAAGTATATCTTTGCCTATATTAAAATTATCCTTATCTCTCCCAAATCTTTGATATCCAAAATAGTTAGGAAGCCCCTCTTTTTGAATTGTTTTTAAAATTTCTTCTATCTTTAAAGCATCAACCGGTTTTACTTTTTTAAGTCTTATAAAAAAGTTATTTCCTTTTAAATGTCCAATTTTTAACTTATTTTTATGAAGTTTTTTTTGTAATATCTTAATTTTATTGTCATTTATCTTATCAATATTTGCTTCATATCGTTTGTGGATAGTTATATATTGAGTTGTAATACCGTCTTTGTCTTTTAAGCCCGCATACCCAATCTCTTTTGTTTTACAACCAGTTATTTCACTAATTTTTTTTATCATATCCCAAGTAGTAAGATCTTTTTTTCTTACCTTTAGCATAAGATGTTCACCCTCACCCGTAGGCTCATAAAGCGACACCTCTTCTACAGCAAAATCTCTACTGGTTTTATTGAAAATTACAGATATAGGAGAGTGCGAAAGATAGCATAGTCTATCCATGTTGTTACCTTTTTTTATTAGAAATTGTCATATAATCTTTGAAACTATTTCTTTTGCTATCTCTATAGAAGAACGATTTTCTACATCTATAATAATATCAGCTATATTTTTATATTCATCAACTCTCTCTTTATAGAGTTTTTTAGCCTTTTTCAAGTCTTTTAAAAGCGGTCTTTTGGCTATCTTTTTTTGAGCATTAGGATGGTCGCATATCCTTTTTAGTATGGCATCAAATGAAGATTTGAGATAGACTATTTTACCTATCTTTTTGATATTTTTTTGCTTGTAAAATCCGCCTCCGGTGGAGACTATGGTATCTTTTACACTTTTTTCAAGCCATAGAGCTATCTTTTTTTCTAACTCTCTAAAGTATTTTTCTCCGCTCTCTTCGAAAATCTCTCTTACTTTTTTATTTTCAAGACTCTCTATAAGATCGTCCGTATCAACAGTGACAAGAGAGCTTTGTCTACTTAACTCTCTTGCAATAGTGCCTTTACCGACCCCCATGAAACCGATAAGAACTATATTTTTCATCAAACCTCTTTTACACTAACTGCTTCGTCAAATTTATCTATAAGGATTTTTTTAACTCTTTCTTGCCACAACTCTCCAAAAAGCTTCTTCTCTTCATGCATTGCTTTTCCTTGAAGCATTTTTGGTGTAAGCTCTTTTTGTTTAGGATTGGCGGGAGCTATCGAAGAGTCATAATCCACATCCACACTTTTACCTGTATCAATCCTCGTAAATCTAACCATAGATTTTATGGGAGCATTAAAACTCATCAAAGAGTGTCTCACAAACTTTCCACCGATACCTTTAAATCCACTTTTATCAGTAGCTCCAGTGATATTTGAGATGACATTTGCTATCACACCGATAACTCCGTCTTCTAAGTCATCTCTAAATTCAACTTTTATCTCGCCTCTTACAGGCAATTCTTCTCCATAAAGAGCTTTCAAGGCATGATAACTTATAGCAAATGCTCCTGCAACCGTAGGACAACTATGACCTGCTGATTTGACTATCTGCACATACATAATTTTTATAATACCATCATCAAAAGTACCTAAAAATTCCGCCAACGGATCATAAGTAACTATCATAGGCACTTTTCTAAAAAATTTTGGAAATCCGTCCATTACAATGCTCCTAAAGCTTTTTTAACTTCATCACTTGCCATAGTTATATTCCAAGCAGGCTCCCACACTATCTCTACTTCACACTCACTAACTCCATCAAGCCCTTCAACTGCATCTTTTGTCCACTGTTTCATCATCTCATGCAAAGGACAACCTCTTGTTGAGAGTGTCATGGTTACCTTAACTTTATCATCATTTATATCGATATTGTAAATCAAACCCAAAGAGTATATATCAAATCCAACCTCCGGGTCTATCACGGTTCTTATCGCATCTTCAACCTGTTTTTCAGTTACTGCCATCTTTTTTCTCCTGTTCATATTTTCTCAATTCGTCAAGTCCGTAAACTAAAGTATAGTATATATTATATATTACCAATAGTGTGGCAATCGCCATCAATAAAGCTCCTACTTCAAACACAACTTCAGCTTTAGCCAAAATAGCCCCACTACAAAGAATAACTCCCACAAGTGTTATCCAAAACTGAATATCTGCAACTTTCTCTTTTACCATATCGTTTAACATCGGGATTTTTATCTTGCCGACAAGCGGAGAGTATCTCTGATACCACACCAAAAAGGGAAGTATCTTATAAATATGCCCCACTATCATAAAAACAAAAAATCCAAAAAACAGCATAAAACCGAAAAGTATATACATTTTTTGACTATTTTGCAAAATTGCCAAAACAAGTATAACTATGGATAGTATCAAAGAAAAAAACGAAGCTATCATATTTTTTGCCCAAAAGTCGTTTTGCTTTCTAATTCGCCCTACAAATATTAGCCACATTTGATAAAGAGCCAATACTACAGATAGCGATATTAGAGCAACTCCAGCATATTTAACGATTTTTACATCGATAAAAATAGAGCTTATAAACAAAACAAGTCCCGCTATAATGGTATAAAAAGCGACATTTATACTTTTTTCGCTAAAGCCGTGAGATAGTGAAAACATAGGTAAGAGTATCATACCTATTCCCATGATAGTCATCAGTATATACCCCACTATCGTAGCGGAGATATGTAGTGTAACCATATGAACCAAATCTATCCCGAAACCATATATAAGATCAAGTGCCATATAAAAGCCGATACTTACACCAATAAGCAAAAATATATTTGAAACAAGTATAAATTTCGCCGTTATACTCCAAAGTTCAATCCGTCTATATGTTAAAAATATATTTGCTATAAATATGAGCATAGATATATACATCATCATAGCACCATAAGAAAGCATCTTTATATAACCCGGCACCCCAAGAGCAAAGCTAAACATAATAATACCCGCAACAAAAAGATAAAACTGAATATAAGCAAAATCTTTTGAAAATACAGGTATCTCAAGTACCACGGGTACAAGCTGATACATAGCTCCAAATATTGTCATCATCATAAAACCCAGCAGATACAGATGCATCAAAGAGGCTATGGCGGGAGATAGAAAAAATGAGTTTAACTCTCCCGCATAAAATGGTAACAAAAATGATGTGATAGTATAAAACACCGCTCCCGCTATAAAGTAGTGGGCCACCAATACAAAAGGTGGTGCCATTTCCGTTGCTAACTGTTTTGCCATCTCTTATCCGTGACAGTTTGTATCATTATAGTCCGTTTTTCCCTCGGGATTTGCCTTTTTAGTAAAAATCAGTTGAACATTTCCCCCATCCATATCCATAACCTCAATATCGTGCTCTTTTTCAATTTTCGGCAAAAGCCCCATAGGTTTTTTATGGTTTATCATAACAACTTTGGCATTATCCATATTTTTTATCTCTTTTAGAGCCATCATAGCATTTACCATGGGCTCTGGTGGTCCAGATCTACTTGTATCAAACTCTATGTAAGTAGTATCACCTATCTTATACTTATAAAAAGGAACGGTAGCTCCTTCAACTTGAATCTCCTCCGCATTTTCCGGTCTCTTAATTAATTCAGACATATTTACTCCTATTAAATTTTGTGAAATTATATCATTTTTTTTAAAAAAAGCATTGATTTAAATCAAGCTTCTTATCTTTATGGCATACCAAAGTATCCCAAGGTTTAGAAAAAAGATAGCCAAAGAGGTAGCTCTAGACACTAATTTTTCTTTTAAAGTCCTATCTCTTCCATGTGCCTTTAGAGAAATATACATATGCACTACTGTAGAAAAAGTTATCAATAATACTAAAACTATCTTTATATATAGGTATTTTGCAAGAGCCATTTCCGGATGAAACAGTATCTCTCCAATACTTAAAGCATATATGAAATATCCTCCCGTTACAAGAAGAATAGTCAAAATAATCATCTCAAAATAGCCGTAAAAAGGTCCTATATGATAGTAGATAACTTTTTGCACCTCTTTATCTCTAAAGTACAAACCCATTCCAAAAAGTAGTATCGATCCGCCTATCCATGCCGAAGCGGCAA
>JAMOOV010000149.1 GCA_027065125.1 Campylobacterales bacterium
ACTAGAGTCCATACCATCTTGATTGTGAACAAAATGAACACTTTTCACATAAGGCTCTATAACATTTATCTTCTGTTTTGGAGTGATAACCAGAAGTTGAAGTTTTAGTTTTTCAAAAAGTCTCAAAGCATACTTTGTACTCTCATCACTACCCCTACCAAAAGCCTCATCAATCATCACAAACCTAAAAGATCTGCTTTGGATTTTATCGTGTTCCAATCCAAACTGATAAGCCAAAGATGATGCTAAAACAGTATAAGCAAGTTTCTCTTTTTGCCCACCAGATTTTCCACCACTGTGAGCATAATACTCTTTTTGACTCCCATCACTCATATACTTCTCAATAGCACTAAAATCAAACCAATTTCTAACATCACTAACAAGTTTTTTCCACTTTTTGTCTATATCTACTTTGCCTTCTCTGCCGTTAAATCTCTCTATAAGAGTTTTTATCTGCAAAAATTTCTGCTCATCATAAGTGTTATTTTCATCTATGCTTCCAGTTGTTATCTGCTTTAGAGTTTGCTTAAACTCTTTTATCTCACTGTTACTCGATAGAGTTGCCACAAGTTCTATAAAAGTTCCCTCACTGTATTCAATATCTGCTAATGAAAGATTTATAGTTGAGATTTTTTCTTTGATATAGTTTGTTGATTTTTCAAAAAGATTTTGAAGCATAACTATGTGCTGGATAGTTTTTTCTTTTAAAAGTTCTTTAAATCTTTTTTGCCATTTTGGAAGGTTGTCTTTTTTTAGTTCATCTAGTTTTTTTATAAACTCCCCACTCGATTCAACACTCACATACAACTCTTTTGCCAAAATAGGAAATGTTGTCATATAGCTATTTTGATGGGAGATAATTTTTGCTGAAATGTTTTTAACCTGCTCATTAGTTTTATCTAGTTGCTTTTTTATATGCTCCCTCACAGACCTTTGAGATGAGACAATATTTACCAAACTCAAGTTATGTTTTAAAAGCTCATCTTTTAAATCATCAAGTTTTTGTTTTATACCATCTTCTAGCTCACCGTTTTCAAGTAAAAGTTTGGCATGGTTGTATTTTAGTGTGGTATCTTCTAGTTTTTGTTTAAGCGTTCCGATATGTTGTAAAATCTCACTCAACTCCTGCTGTTTTGTCTCTTGTTCAACCATAACATCTTGAAGTTTGTTTTGAAGAGTTTTTATGATGTCATCACTCTTTTGTAACTCCTCTTTTTCAGACTGAAGATTATCTATCTGTTTTGAGTATCTGTACCAGTTTATCTGCTCAAAACTCTCATACTTCAATACATCTCTGAGATTATCTCTTTTTACCTCTATGGTATTTAATCTCTCTTTATGCTCTTTTAGTCTTTTTAAAATAAACTCATATTTTTCATCAATATTTTTTGCTTTTTCTTCAAACTCTTGAAGTTTTGAGAGATTATCCCAACCAAGTGTCCATCTTGATCTGTCATCA
>JAMOOV010000150.1 GCA_027065125.1 Campylobacterales bacterium
TGCTCGAATTAGGCTTGTACCTTTTGTAGTAACATAGGCACTTGAAAAGATATCACTTTGTGCAAAGATAAAAATTTTATCCTGAGGTCTGAGTTTGATCACTTTTTTATTTTGAATAACATCAAGCAGATTAAATGAGAGTGTTTCATAATTCAGATTTTTTGCATATCTTTTTAAAACAGCATAGCCAAAATAGGTCTCTGGCAAGAAAAACTGTTTCATTCCCTGACTGAGGTTCTTTTTTAAAAGTGCATTTAATGTCTTTTCTTTTGGAAGACTGTAGCTCCCTGGTCGAATGATATTTCCATAGATATTTACACTCTCAACCGAAGCAAAATCTAAAGGATAAATGTAAACTTTATCTCCATTTTTTACTTTAAAATTTTTCGCCTCATCATATGTAAGCGTATATGTTTTAATCTTCTTGTTATCTACATAGCGTTTTAATTTGATATTTGAGCGAGAAGCATCTGGTTTCATACCTCCTGCATATGCAATGAGTTGACTAAGTGTCTGTCCATTTTTCAGCTCAAAAAGTGCTGCACTGTTTACATAACCATCGACTGAAGCTAAGATACCGGCTTTATGAACAACAACGATATCACCCTGTTTTAAAACAGTTGTTCTAATACTGTTTGCTTTAAAAAGCAGATCATAAAAGTCAATATCGCGAATAATTTTCCCATTACGTTTGATCTCTAAATGGCGAACGGATGCTGTTTTGTTCAAACCTTTAGAAGCAAGTAAAAGATCTTTAATGGTAGAAAAAGATGCAAGATTGTAGAGTCCGGGAGCTTTAACATCACCCACAAGTGTTACTTGAATGGTACTGTACTTTTTCATATTTATATAAAAATCACTCAGTTTAAAGTGATTTTTAAGATTTTCAAGAAGATGTCTTTTTGCATCAATAAACTTCATCCCACCGATGCTGATTGGTCCAAGATAAGGAAGTTCAATATTACCGTCATTGTTTACTGTAGGCGAAAATGTCTGATCTCTGTCTCCATACACATAGATAACCAAAGTATCGCCATTTGAGATGATATAATCATCTGGTGTTGGTACACTGGTACTGTTTATAATATTTTTATTGATAAAAAATTTACTTGAATAACGTACTAATTTTTTTTCAACAAGTCTTTGCTGTTTTTTACTCAAAGTCTGGTTTATAGAAGTAGCTGTTTTATAAGCAAAAGGATTAACTCTTTTCGTTACAGAAGCGTTTTTTACAAGTTTTTCTTCTGCAAGGTCTGTTTTTTCTGTACTCTCTATATCATTCTCAACTGTCGTTGTAGCAGTATCCGTTGTTGCTTTCGTCTCTTTTGCATTTTCAAGTTTTGCTTTAACTTCTGCAGCAGTAACGCCTTTTTCTGCCATGGCGGCTTTTGCTTGTGGCGTGTTCAAGAGTGCAGGATTTGCCTCTACCGCTGCTTTGATCTGTGAAATATTTG
>JAMOOV010000151.1 GCA_027065125.1 Campylobacterales bacterium
AAGGATAGAAATTTACAAATAGTTTTCCGGAAACCATTTTTTCAGTCTGTCCAACCCAAATCCTTTGCTTATCCGCTCCGAGTTGGACACCATTTTGTTCTTTACAAGCTACTTCACAAGCTTTACAATTTATACAGTTTTGATAATCCAATACCATTGCATAATTCATTTTACACCTTCCTTACTTCTACATCGGTCTCGTGCATAACCGCAGCTCCGTAAACCGGCTCTATTTTATCTTCTATAATTAAAGCATCATTTGCACCGTGACCGTATGCGAATTCCATCTCTTTGCTACTTCCCCCGAAACCGTGGAGTAAAAATATCTGATTTTTCGCTATTTTTAGAGTTGGATATGCTTTTATCCTGATACTTCCGATACTGCTTTTAACCTCCACAATATCTCCAAATTTTATACCCATATCTTTAGCCACTTTAGTGTTTATCCAAAGATAATTCTCTCTTATAAGATCTCTTAGTATTATGTTGTTAGTAGTACCACTCTGAGTAAATTGGGCATGTCTTCCCGTTACAAGTCTAAATTTACCATCAGGCACTTTAAAATTCCACTCATCTTTCCAAGTCGGCATAGGATCTATACCTTTTTTGGTCAAGTTTTTAAAATTCATAACAACTTTCAAATCATCCTTTTTGGTTGTATAGTATTTTTTATCTTCAGGATAATATACATATTCGTTATTATTGATTTTTTTGTGATACTCTTTTATATTGGGATAATAGACACCTCTCTCTTTTAAAATTTCCCATGCCTCTTTTCCAAAAGCTTCAACCACTTTTTCCTCATTTTGCTCTTCAATGCTTTTTTCCCAAAGTTCGGCAAGATCAAAACCGTTCTCTTTATAATACTCTTCTATCTCTTCAGGCTTCATATCTTTTATTTCATCCTGAACATCCTCATCATACTTTTTAGTTATCTCCCAAAGAGGTTTGGATAGTTTTTCCGCAAGCTCTTTATAGATAACTTCCGGGGTTTTGCATTCATAAAGAGGCTTGATTGCCGCTCTTCTCAAAACAATTGCCGGTTCTAAAAATCCATAACTTGCCACCGGCGACTCTCTTTCGAGATATGATGCCTCCGGGAGTATAACATCACAATACATAGTAGTATCACTCGGAAGAATGTCTATCATAACATTCAAATCCATTTTCTTGAGAAACTCTACGGTTTTTTTAGTATTTGGCACACCGGATAGAGGATTGTGTTTTCTCATAAACATAGCTCTTACCGGATAAGGGTTTTTACCCTCAAGAATCATATTTCTAAAAAGTATCCAAGAACCAGTCTTGTCAGGTGGAATTTTAACCACTTTTGTATCAAATCTTGACTCGACTTGAGCATACATCGGAGCATTTATCTCCTCTTTTGGAAGTTCAAGTTTTTGTCCATATATAATACCTCCCTTTTTATCAAGGTTGCCACTAAGTCCTTGGAAGATTGCCATCGCTCGTCTTAACTGGAAATCATTTGCTGCGAATACACTTCTTCTTCCTTGATAATATATAGGACTCTTTGCTTTCATAAACTCTTTTGCTATTTGATATATCTCTTGAGCAGGAATACCTGTAATCTTCTCTGCCCACTGAGGAGTATATTTGTGAGATAAAATATGTTTTTTATAATCTTCAAAACCTACACCATGTTTAGTTACGAAATCTTTATCGTATAACTCTTCGTCCATAACTACATAAGTCAAGGCCAAAACAAAAGCCAAATCAGTTCCAGGATTTATCTGAAGCCACTTGTCGGCATTTGCTACGGTATTGGTATATCTTGGATCTATAGCAATTACTTTAAGACCTCTTCCTCTGTTTCTTTTAAACATGTCCATAGTATCCGGAGTTATGATAGCTTCGGCTCTGTTTGCCCCCGCTATTATAAGATAATCGGCATTATTCAAATCCGCTTCTCCGTAAGCTCCTATGGTATTGAAGTATCCTGCCAATGTAGTTTCAAGACAGATACTTATCTCGTCAACATAGTTGGGGGTTCCTATCTTTTGCCCCATAAGATCTTCAAATCCTTCTTTTGAAAGACCTTCACCGTTACAATACCCTATGGTTGCACGATTGTCTTTCTCTTCATCAAGGATTTTTAAGATACCCGGAAATTTATCTGTTCCGTTTAATATAGCATCATAAGCCTCATCCCAACTTACTCTTTTATACTTTCCGTCTCCTCTTTCTCCTATTCTTACAAGCGGATACTTCAACCTATCGGGATCATATAAGGTATGAATACCCGCATTTCCTCTTGGACAAAGCATATTTCTTGATTTTGGAAAATATGGATTTGGGTTTAGTTTTTTAACTATACCGTCTTCGACATGTGCAATTCCCGCACATTTGTTAACACACATTCCACAAAGAAAAGGTACATCCTCTGTTTTTCCGGCAGATGTTTCTTTTTTCTCTTCTTGTGAAAAAAGCCTATCACTTGATAGTGATACACCGCCTAAAACAGTAAGTGCAACACTTCCTTGCAGAAATCTTCTTCTGGATATTTCAACATTCATACACTATCCTTGCTAATAAAATAACTATAGCAGTTTACTAAAACCTATATTAATTGTAAATTAAATGTGTGAACAAATATTCATAAAATGAAAATACATATATACCAGCACTTCAATAGTCGTTTTCTTGGTTATAGGTTGATTTTCAATATAGTTTTTACTTATAAAATGTTACTAAAAATAGTATCAAAATACCAATATTTAAGCTTGTGTGGTTCAAATTTTCTATTTATTTATAATAAAATTTAAAATAATAATATCTCATTAAAATTTTTTTATTTTCAATGTTAAAATCTTAAAAAATTTAATTGATAGAATATATAATATTGTTACAAAAAGTAGCAAATTATTATATAATTTTATATGTTATCTATACTAATTAAAATTATATTTAAGGGATATTATGGATATAAATTATGTGATTAGAATAAGTTATATTATCTCCTCTATAAGGAGTTGAGGAGTTATATAGCCTCTGAAATTGTTTTTAGAAATTGTAAATATCAAATCAACATTTGAACCTATATCAACTTTTGTTTTATAATTAAAATTTATAGATTCAAGTATATGATTGTTTTGTTGAAGTATAATTTTTTGATGATTTTTCTCTTTTCCTAAAACTCTCTCTTTTTTTACTTTTGCATTCTTTATGGAAAAGAACGGTTTTGGATTTTTATGCCCGTAAGGCTCAAATGATTCCAATATATCCAAAAGTTCAAAATCTATCTCTTTAGCATCTATCTCTCCCAATATATCTATGTTTGATATAAACATTTCCTCATCTATATCGGAGATACTTTTTTCTATGGATTTTTTAAAAGATGGTAACTTTTCTACATCCAAAGACAATCCTGCAGCCCCTTTATGTCCCCCATAATGCAGTATCTTATCATGCTCTTTAGCTATCAGTTTAAGTATATTTACCTCCGCTACACTTCTCGCACTTCCTTTTGCGATATTGCCATTTATAGAAAAGACTACGGCAGGTTTCTTAAATCTTCTTGCAAGCTTTGCCGCAACGATACCGATAACACCTTCATGCCAACCCTCTCCCCATACGATGATAATCTTTTGATTTTCGTCAACCATTTTTAAAGATATTTCAAAAAGCTCTTTTTCTATCTCTTTTCTCTTTTCATTTAAAGACTTGATTCCATCCAATAGTACTGATGCTTCTTGAAGGTTTTTTGATTTTAAAAATTTATAAGCCTTTAAAGCACTATCCATTCTACCCGCACTATTTATCAAAGGAGCAAGTAAAAAAGATATATCTTCGCTACAAAAACTACTCTTGTTATAACTATTTTTTATAGCTAAAATTGAAGCTCTTTTGGAATTATTTATAGCTTGTAAACTTTTTTTCACTAAAACTCTATTTAAGTCTTTTAGTTCCATCATGTCTGCCACTATAGCTATACCGAGAAGATCTATATACTCTAACATATTGAATTTCAATCCCAAGATGTGTTTTATAGCTCCGGCAAAATACCAAGCCACTTGAGCTCCGCATATCTCTTTATAGGGAAAATTACAATCTTTCTGTTTAGGGTTTATTATCGCATAAGCATCAGGTAAAATTTCAGAAGGTGTGTGGTGATCTGTAATGATAAGATCTATACTTTTATCTTTGCATATTTTAGCAGCTTCGATAGAAGATATGCCATTGTCTACGGTTATTATAAGTGATGAATTTATGTTTTTCACCATATCTTTACTGATACCGTAACCATCTTTAAATCTATTTGGGATTACAACCTCTACATTATCAACCAACTTTTCTAAAAAATCACTAAGTATATATGAAGAAACAACACCATCCACATCATAATCGCCGACGATAGTTATCTTCTCTCTGTTTTTTATCGCCTCGGAAACTCTTAATGCCGCCTTTTTCATATCTTTAAACATATCAGGTGTAGGTAAAGATGAAAGAGTGGAAAACTTATCATCTTCAAATCTTTGAGAAAGTATCTTTTTTATATCCTCTTTTGTTAAAAGCTTAGACATTATTTTCCAAAGATGCCTCTATGAAAGAAAGAATTGTTTTGTTTGGTTTTTGTAATCTTGAAGTAAATTCCGGATGAAACTGAACCCCCATAAACCAAGGATGATCTTTTAGTTCCACAACCTCTATAAGACCATTGCTCTCACCGCTTATTATCAAGCCGTTTTTTTCATACTGTTCTTTGTATGCCGGATTGGCTTCATATCTATGTCTATGCCTTTCAAAGATTTTCTTTTTACCGCCATAAGCTTTAAAAAGCAAAGTTCCCTCTTTTATATCGCATTCATAAGCCCCAAGTCTCATAGTGCCTCCAAGAGGGCTTTTATGAGTTCTTAATTGTTTATTTCCGCTACTGTCGATGAACTCATCTATTAGATAAACTATAGGATTTTTACAATGCTTATCAAACTCTATAGAGTTAGCATCTTCAAGTTTTAGTACATTTCTCGCAAATTCTAAAAGAGCAAGTTGCATACCAAGACAGATACCAAGATACGGTATTTTATGCACTCTTGCAAACTCTATGGCTTTCATTTTTCCTTCTATTCCTCTTTCTCCAAAACCTCCGGCGACTAAAATACCGTCTGCTTCTTCAAGAAGTTCAATATTTTTATTTTTTTCCAAATCTTCGCTATCTACCCACAACAGTTCTATTCTCGCATTGAGATTGGCCCCAGCATGGATAAATGCTTCGGTTAAAGATTTGTATGCCTCTTTTAGATTGAGATATTTTCCTACGAATGCTATCTTTACCTTTTTGGTTGGTTCTATCACTCTTTTTACCAAAGAGTCCCATTTTTGCATATTTGGCTTTAACTCTCCAAGATATAAATACTCTGATATCGGTTTTAAGATGCCTTCATTTAAGAAGTTTAAAGGAACTTTATATATACTTTTGGAGTCTATGGCTTCTATGACACAATCTTTCTCAACATCACAAGATGATGCAATTTTCTCTTTCATGCTCTTAGGTATGGAGTGTTCGGTTCTACATATAACTATATGAGGAGTGATACCTATCCTTCTAAGCTCTTGGACACTATGCTGAGTCGGTTTTGTCTTTAACTCTCCTGCGGCTTTTAAGTATGGCACAAGAGTTAAATGCACAAACATAGCTCTTCCTTTGCCAACATCCCTCTTTAACTCTCTTATCGCTTCAAGAAAAGGTAGCCCCTCTATATCACCGACAGTTCCGCCTATCTCAACTATCAAAATATCTTGTTTTTCTCCGGCTTTTACAATCCTCTCTTTTATCTCATTGACTATATGGGGAATTACTTGGATAGTTTTTCCAAGATAATCTCCTCTTCTTTCTTTTTCAATAACGGTTGAGTAAACTTGTCCGGTAGTAAAATTATTTAATTTAGAAAGATTTACATCTAAAAATCTCTCATAATGCCCGAGGTCAAGATCGGTCTCCGCTCCGTCAGCTGTAACAAAAACCTCTCCATGTTCCAAAGGACTCATGGTACCCGGATCTACATTGATATAGGGATCCATTTTTAGTATAGAAACTTTAAAACCTGAATGCTTTAAAAGTGTTGCGATACTGGCACTTGCTATACCTTTTCCAAGAGAGCTTAAAACTCCTCCGGTTACAAAAATATATTTCGTTTGATTGTTGGACATAATTTACCTCATAATTTTGTTTTGAAATTATACTTTAAATTATATAAAAAACCGCTAATATTAAAACTCCATCTACAAATCATCACAAACGATAAATCTATCTTTTATCTCATCTTTTATAGGAGTGGGACGACCTGATATCATATCCACAAAAACCCACAGAGTCTCCGCTATTGCCAAAAGCTTTCCGTCTTCAACCCTATAAAATTTATATTTTCTTGTTGATTTTATCTTTCCTATATCGCTTATACAAGTTTTTACGACTATCTCATCTCCGAGATATGCGGGTGCTTTATACTCTATATGATGTGATTTGGCAAACCAAGTCGCCCCAATTTTTTCATATGTTTCAAATGTTATGCCGTTTTCTTTGGAGTGAGCTATACCGCTATCTTGCATCCACTTTACATAGTAAAAATTGTTTAAATGGTTATTAAAGTCTATCTCGTTTTCGGTAACTTTGACTCTATGTTCAAAAATTTTAACGATTTCTTTCATAACTTTTCCTTATTTTAATAGTTTATAGCATTTTTTTGGCTATCTGCACCACTCCGCCGACTATAAACTGTATAGCGATAGCACCCGTTATCAACCCCATAAGTCTTGTAACTATCCTCTCTCCGGTTATGCCTACTACTTTTTTTATGTATATAGAGTTTTTTAGTGTAAAATATAGTATCACTATATTTATAAAAAATGCCAAGATCAAAGAAAACACATCAACCAGACCTTCAGTCTGAGACTTAAATACCACAACTGTAGCAAAGATTCCCGGACCGAAAATGATGGGTATACCTATAGGAATAACGGCAAGATTTTCATACTCTTTATCGTCACTCTCCTCCTCTTCCTTGTTGTGATTTCTTTTTTTGCTGTATCCACTTACCATGTCTATGGCCATCAAAAGTAAAACTACTCCACCCATAGCCTTTAGAGAATTCATATCTATGCCGAAAAGTTTAAGTATAAAATCTCCCGTAACAAGCACTACGAAAAAAGCTATAAGAGCGGTCAAGGTAGCGACAAAAGCTACTCTACCCATCTCTTTTTTAGTTATATCTTGATGCAAAAGAGAGGGTAGCATAGCACTTACTCCCACCGGATCGAGTATAGCAAATATCGCTACACTTTGAGAAAGAAAAAGTTCGAAAAAGTGACTCATCTATACTATTAAAGCTCGGTTTTTAAGACCGCTCCGTGAGCCGCATTGGTTACAAGTATCCTATACTGCTTAAGCCAAGAGCCTTTTACTTCTCTCATTTTCGGTTTAAACTCCGCTCTTCTTTTCTCTATCTCTTCATCACTCAATCTAACACTTAAGATATGCTCATCCACATCTATATCTATGATATCTCCATCTTTTAAAAGACCTATCACTCCTCCTTCAGCCGCTTCAGGAGAAACATGTCCCACACTTGCTCCGTGAGTAGCTCCACTAAATCTGCCGTCTGTGATAAGAGCCACTTTATCTCCAAGTCCCATACCCATGATAAGTGCCGTAGGCGAGAGCATCTCTTGCATACCCGGACCGCCTTTGGGACCCTCATATCTGATAACGACAACATCTCCGGCTTTTACCTTTCCGCTGGTTATACCCTTGATAGCCTCATCTTGCGAGTCGAAACATACCGCTTTTCCGCTATACTTTCTCATACTCGGAATCACTCCAGCCGTTTTTATAACAGCACCCTCT
>JAMOOV010000152.1 GCA_027065125.1 Campylobacterales bacterium
AACAAAATCCGTACCTGTTGTCGAATGGGGTGCATACAATATAAAGTAATTTTAAATATGTTTTTAAATTAATTGGTGTCAGAGTTGAATTAATATAGAATAAAGCTTTATTCCACTATACTTTCATCAATATATTAAGTAGCAGGAAATTTATTTGGCAAGAAAAATAAGACTCTTTTTTGATGATATCGCTCTACATATTCAAGTAAGTGGCATAAATCAAGAAAAGATATTTAGAGATGATGAAGATTATCGATATTATAAAGAGTTGTTGCAAACTTTATCAAAATCTTTACATGTCAGCATTCACTCATATGCTCTCTTGCCGTCTTTTGTGCATTTACTGTGTACTTTCGATAACAAAGATAACCAATCAAGATTTATGCAAAGTCTGGGTTTAAAGTATGTCTCATACTATAATAAAAAATATAACAGAAGCGGAACTTTATGGCAAGGTAGATACAAAAGTTCTTTGGTAGAAGACAGATATATTTTACAAGTAATGCAATATATAGAAACTTTAAGTGATGCTAAGTACAGTAGCTTATCGGCAAACAGAGATGCTGTGAGTGATGCTATTGTTAAGCAACATGAAGTATATAAACTTTTGGGAAAAGATGGCAAAGACAGGGCATCAATCTATAAAAATATTTTTATGTTAAAACCTTTAAAAAAAGATGTTATAACTTTTATAGAAAGTCATCTTCTCAGACAAAGCATTACCGGCACAAAAGAATTTTATGAAAAGTTAGAAAAAATGGTGGGAGAATCTCTCCGTACAAAAAAGAGAGGAAGACCTAAAAAAATTTTAAAAAAAGGAAAAAAAATGTTCACAAAATTAGTTGTTTTAGATAAAGAAAAACACAAGTCTTTAAAGGTGTCTGCATTGCAAAATTTAAATTTTGCAAAAGATTTAAAGTTTATACCAATTCTTGCAAACGAAATAGGCTTGGTTTCTGAAATGTTTCCGGTTGTGTTTACGGCGGACGAAACCCCTTCGCTTGTTGCTCTTACTTCATTGGGAGATAAAAATTTGGCGATAAATGCGGAAGGAAAATATATCTCAAGATATGTACCCGCATTTTTAAGAAAATACCCTTTTTCACTTGCAAGTACTGAAAAAAATCCTGATGAAAAAGTTATACTTATAGATGAAGAAGCTGAAAATGTCAGCAAAACAAAAGGAAAGCAACTTTTTACAAAAGATGGTAAAGAGTCGGAAGTCTTAAAAAATGCTATAAACTTTTTAAAAGATTATGAAAAGCAACAAGCAGAAACTATAGCCGTTGCAAAAGCTATAAAAGAAGCAGGGATACTTGAAGATAGAGAAATAAGTATAGGAGAAGGTGACGAAAAGAGAGTTTTGGTCAAAGGATTTCAAGTTGTAAGCAGAGAAAAATTAAACAACTTGGACGATAAAGTTTTGGCATCATGGGTTAGAAACGGAATTATAACTTTCTTGGATAGTCACATAAAATCTCTTTCAAAAATAGAGACTTTATTTAAAATAGCAAGTCAAAATCAATAGATATAAATTAGGAAATCAAAAATATGAGAAGAAAACAAGCACAAACACTACTTGAAAAAACATTAAAAGATACAAAAAAAGGTTTTTTTTATGTAGGAATTTTTAGTTTATTTATAAATATATTAATGTTGGTACCGTCACTTTATATGTTGCAGGTATATGACAGAGTTATGGCAAGCAGAAGTCTTGAAACATTGGCTTTGCTTACTATCATAGTCGCTGTACTTTTTGCTACTATGGGTATCTTGCAAACTATCAGATCAAGAATCTTGGTAAGAATAGGTAACAAAATAGATCTGGATTTGAATTCTCATCTGTTTGATGTTGTTTTTTATATAGCTCGTTTTGCTCCAAGCAAGGCTTCAGCTCAACCCATAACCGATCTGACCAAAATCAGACAATTTATGACCGGACAGGGTGTTTTTGCTTTGTTTGATGCTCCTTGGTTTCCTATATATCTTTTAGTTATGTATCTTTTTAGCCCTTGGTTGGCACTATTTGCAATATTTGCAGCTGTCATAATAGTCGCTATCACAATAGTCAATGATCAAACAACCAAAAAAGGTTTGGCAGAAGCAAACCAAGCAAACTCTAAAGCATTAAGCTATATCAATAAAAATCTAATGAATGCGGAAATAGTCCAAGCAATGGGAATGAATGAAAATATAAAAAACAGATGGTTAAAAAAGCACTATGCATTTTTAAATGCACAATCAAATGCCAGTGATGTAGCAGGGAAATGGGCTAATTTAAGTAGAACATTAAGACAATTTTTTCAATCCCTAACCTACGGATTGGGTGCAGTTTTAGCAATATTGGGACTTATATCTCCCGGTATGATTATAGCAGGAGCTGTACTCTTAGGTAGAGCATTGCAACCTCTTGATCTTTTGACAAATTCTTGGAAAAGTTTTTCTGATGCAAGAGAATCTTACAAAAGATTAAATGCCTTGTTGCGACAAATACCGGAAATTCCAAAATCAATGCCTCTCCCGCCTCCTAAGGGAAATCTAAAACTTGAAAATGTCGTTGTTTTGGCACCTGCTACCCAAGTGCCTATCATAAGAGGTGTAAGTTTTAGTATAAATGCAGGGGAGATTGTAGGCATAATAGGACCAAGTGCATCAGGTAAATCGACTTTGGCAAGAGCTATACTTGGAGTTTGGCCTCTTAATAACGGAAAAGTGAGATTGGACGGGGCTGATATACATAGATGGAATAATTTGGATCTGGGGCCATATATAGGATATTTGCCTCAAGATATAGAGCTTTTTGAAGGAACAATTAGTGAAAATATAAGCAGATTTGGAAATTTGGATCCAAAAGAAGTAGTGGAAGCAGCTAAAATAGCGGGTGTGCATGAAATGATACTAAAACTTCCTCATGGATACGATACCGTCGTAGGACAGGGAGGAGCAACATTGTCTGGTGGTCAAAGACAAAGAGTCGGACTTGCAAGAGCTTTGTACGGAAAACCTAAGATCATAGTTTTGGACGAACCTAACTCCAACTTGGACGAAGAGGGTGACAGAGCTCTTTTAAATGCTATATTGACAATGAAAGCAAACAAAAGCACAATTATATTCATAACACACAAAACCAGTATTTTGAGAATATCCGATAAAATAGCGGTTCTCACACAAGGTACTTTGAGTATGTTTGGCAAGAGAGACGAAGTTTTAACGGCACTTCAGCCAAAAGCTACTCCCAATGCCAATGCAAAAGTGCAACAACAAACCGCTACGGTAGTTCCAAAAATGACAAAGCCGGGGGCATAATCGTGAAAAACAGTGATAAATCTTTAAACAAAAACAAAAGTGAAAATATAATAGATGCAATAGAGGATAAAAAATCCAATACAGAACTAAAGACACCGGATACGAATGAGAGTAAATATGTAAAAATGGGTATTTGGACACTCATTATAGTTTTCGGCTCTATCGTACTTTGGTCTGTCTTTGCCAGACTGTCTACAGGAGTTCCGCTTCCCGGTCAAGTAGTGGTGGAGTCAAACAAAAAAATCATTCAGCATTTAGAAGGCGGTATCGTACAAAGTATAAATGTCAAGGATGGAGATTTTGTTAAAAAAGGAGATGTTCTTATACGATTAAGTGAGATAAAAGCAAGATCAACACTACAGTCATATCAGGCAAAACTTTATGAATTGCTCGCCACAGAAGCAAGACTAACCGCAGAAAATATGAATAGAAATAAAATAATATTTCCAAAAGAGTTGGACAATTTAGATCCATTAAAAAAAGATAAACTTATCAAAATTCAAAAAGAGATATTTGAAAATGAAACTCAATCTTTAAAGCAACAAAAAGAGGTAGCATCTCAAAACATAGAATCTCTTAACAATCAAATAAAAGGCTTAGAAGATGTGATAAAAAGCAAGGAAGTTCTTTTAAATTCATATCTTAAAGAGGCAAAAGAACAGGAAGATTTATACAAAGAAAAATTGATAAATAAAACCAAGCTAAGAGAGGTTAAAAGAAAAATAGAGTCCGTAAAGGCTGATATTTTAACTAATAAAACAGAGATCATAAAAGCAAAAATACAGATAAGAAAGACAAAAACGGAACTTTCTTTAAAAGAGAAAGATTTTTATGTAAAAGTAAGACAACAACTTCAAGATGTGCAAACAAAAATTGAAGATTTGAAAGCCAGAATACATGAAATAAAAGATAAATTATCTCGTACATCTATAAAGGCACCGGTAAGCGGTACGGTACTAAATCTAAAAGTACATACCATAGGTGCGGTAATAGCACCGGGTAAACCTATAATGGAAATCGTGCCTAAAGACTCTAAACTAATTATCGAAGGTAAATTATCTCCTATGTATATAGATTATGCAAAAGTGGGCTTAAAAGCCAATATGACTTTTCCGGCTTTTCAATTGAAAGGCAGATTTATACACAATATAGAGGGTAGAGTTATATTTGTAGCAGCCGACAGCACTATAGATAAAAAAGGAAGAAGTTACTATACTGTTAAATTGGTAATCGATAAAGAAGGAAAAGCGGTGCTAAAGAAGGAGCATTTATCAATTTTACCGGGTATGCCAGTGAGCATAGTTATAAAAATAGGTAGTCAAACTCCTATAGAATATCTACTCAAACCTCTTACTTTAATGCTTGATAGGGCTTTTCTTGAAGAATAAAAAGATAGCTATAGTACATGATTGGTTATATGCCGCAGGAGGTGCTGAAGTAGTTTTAGCAAAACTACTTCAGATGTTTCCAAAAGCGGATATATATACCATGGTAGATCTTTTACCGAAAAAGCATAGAGATTTTCTAGAAGGACATCAAATCTATACTTCCATACTACAAAAGTATAGCTTTGTAGCCAAAAACCATAAGTATTTTATACCTATAATGCCGTATTTAGTAGAACAGTTTGATTTGTCACAATATGATTTAATCATTTCTGATTCTCATTTTGTAGCCAAAGGTGTCATCACGGCTCCAAAACAGTTGCATATAGCCTACATATATTCTCCTGTTAGATATGGATGGGATATGTACTTTGATTATGATAAAGCGGGAGCTTTTGGGAAAGGACTAAAAAACTTATTTATGAAAAGATGGCTGCATAAACTTCGTATTTGGGATTTTGTTTCTGCCCAAAGAGCTGATTTTCTCATCAGTAGCTCAAAATTTATCCAAAAAAGAGTGAAAAAATATTGGGGTAGAGATTCTACTCTTGTTTATCCTGCCATTGAAATCGACGATACTATATATTGTGAAAAAAAGCAAGAATATTTTGTAACTCTTTCAAGATTGATAGAATATAAAAAAATAGACATTATGATAGAAGCTTTCAATGAACTCCCTCAAAAAAAACTTATCATTATAGGAGAGGGAAGGATGAAAGAAAAATTGCAAAAAATATCAAAATCAAATATAACATTTACAGGATATTTACCGAAAAATGAAGCTATGGAAATCGTAAGCAAAGCAAAAGCATTTATTTTTATGGCCAAAGAAGACTTTGGCATAGTTCCTATAGAAGCCCAAGCTTGTGGAACTCCGGTAATAGCATATGCCGACGGTGGAGCAGAAGAAACTATACTAAAAGATAAAACCGGTGTATTTATTGAGAAACAAGATAAAGAGAGTTTAAAAGAAGCCATATTGAACTTTAAGATAGAAAATTTTTCTCCTTCTGTTTGTAGAGAATTTGCCAAAAATTTTTCATCTTTCAACTTTGAAAAACAATTAACAACAATTCTTAAAGGAATAACAAATGAGATTTAAAACTATAAGCACTATTTTAACCATAACTATATCTTTAGCCATGGCAAATAGTATATCTATCGAAAATTCATATCAAAAAGCATTAAGATATGAGGCAAACATCCAATCAAACACATATCAAGTTTATGCAAAAAAAGAGGATATAAACCAAGCCAAATCAAGACTATATCCCAAAGTGGATATACAGACATCAGGAACAGTGAGAAACTATATCATCAATAGAAACGGAAGAAAGGTAAATGAACGATATTATACAGTATCTCTCTCAGGTTCTGTGCCTATTTATCATCCTGAAAATTACAATATGATAGAACAGTCAAGACTTAAGTATAAGTTTTCATCTCTATATCTAAGTCAACTCAAACAGGAATTGGCATTTAATGTGACGGATACTTTTATGTCTATCATTAGGGCGAAAAATTCCCTTCGAGTAGCAAAAGCATATCTTGAAGTAAATAAGATAAAATATGAGCAAATTAAGAAAAAATTTAAAAAAAGACTTGCAGATAAAATGGATCTGTTAGAATCTAAAGTAACATATGAACAATCAATTATAAAAGTAAGTAGCGAAAAAAGAAATCTTAGCTTGGCTAAGTATAAGTTTAAAAATCTAACAGGCATAGAAGATATAAAGATACCTGATATAGACCTTGAAAAGATTGATGTTTCTCATTTAAATATTCTTTTTAACAGAGATGATTTACTTGCTTTAAATAAAGAGATTAAAAAATCAAAAATAAATATAGCTTTAACAAAAAAAGAGATAAAAAATGCTTCTTATGGTAAATACCCAAAAGCTGATCTTACAGCTTCTATATCCAAGTATGATAGTTCAAGTAGCTATACGGACTATACGAAAGAATCCAGAGTAATACTAAATATAAAAATGCCACTGTTTGACGGAGGATATACCAAATCCAGAGAAGAGCAATATAGATATCTTTTACAAGCTTCAAATGAGGATCTCAAAGATACTCAAAGAAAAGTTTTATCTAAATATGATGAGTTGATTGTAAATTTTAATACTTTTAAAGAAAAAATAGCTCTATATAAAGAAACGATAAAATCATCAAAATTGTATCTATATGCGGTAACTAAAGGATATGAAAGCGGATTGAAAGATTTGATAGATGTTGAAGATGCAAAAGCAAAACTGTTTGAAGCTAAATTTAAACTGATAGATTCGGTTTATCAATTTATAAAATCCTATGCATCTTTGTTAAATTTGTTTGGAGTTTTTAACGATAATAAATTGCACCAAATAGATAATGCACTATATTAATCCGATCGGTATCGTAAAACTAACTGTATAAATCCAAAACTTACCAAGTTTGACAAAATAACAAACTTGGTCAAATTTGTTAAAGGATTTGTCCTTTGAAAATATAGAATTAGAGGTAGTTTACGGTGCCTATAAATCACTAAAATCAATATCCACTTCATCAATATTACTCTTCGGGAGAAATTTTTTCGCATACTTTTATTTAGTCCCCCCTGAAAAACCATTAAAACCCCTATATTTAGGACTTTAAAAGCATAATTTAGCTATAATTTCAACCGAAAAACATAATAAACCGGACTAATTTCTGGTCGAAAATAGGTAAAAAAATGCTTTCTGTAACTACTAAAAACAATCAACCAAATCTTTTTCATTTAGGACTTAGAGATATGCTTGATAGCAATGATCCTCTTATTGCATTAGCAGATACTATAAACTGGGAAGAGTTTGATAACTTCTTTACAAAATATTACAGCAATAAAGGAAGACCAGCCAAACCAATAAGATTAATGGTTGGGTTGCTTATATTAAAACAGTTAGAAAACCTAAGTGATGAAAATATTGTATTGCAATGGAAAAGAAATTCATACTATCAATATTTCTGTGGGATGAATGAGTATCAACCTTCACCCCCTTGTGATAGTACAGAATTAGTAAAGTTTCGTAACCGTATAGGTAAAGAGGGAGTAGAAAAGATATTTTCTATGAGTGTCGCTTTACATGGTAAAGCTAAAGAGGAGAAACAAGTTATCATAGATACTACAGTCCAAGAGAAGAATA
>JAMOOV010000153.1 GCA_027065125.1 Campylobacterales bacterium
GATGAGAATGATGAGAATGATGAGAATGATGAGAATGATGAGAATGATGAGAATGATGAGAATGATGAGAATGATGAGAATGCGACTTTGGATGAAGAGGAGATATTGGACGGTATTGATGAAGGTAGTCTAAGAGAATTATTTGGCGGTAAAGATGATAAAAAGGAAGATGAAGAGGTGCAAATAGAAACGGTAAAAGAGAAAAAATCCAAAAAAAATAAAAAATCCAAAAAGATAAAAGAGGAGCAAATAAAAGAAAAGATTGTTTCTGAGCTTCTTGATATAGATACTTTAAGGGAAGTTTTAGATGGCATGGAGATAAGAATTAAATTTTATAATAAAAACAAAAAGAAATAGGGTAAGATTTTGGATGTTTACGGCTCTATAGTTTTATTATCTGGTCCAAGTGGAGCGGGAAAAAGTTCCTTAGTTGCCGAGATAGAAAAAGAGATAAAAAATATATTTTTTTCCGTTTCTACAACAACAAGACAAAAAAGAGATGGCGAAAAAGATGGGGTAGATTATTACTTTGTAACAAAAGAGCAATTTGAAAAAGATATTAAAGAAAATCTTTTTCTTGAATGGGCAGAAGTTCATGGAAATTATTACGGAACATCTCTCAAACACACTATAGATGCCTTAAAAGTTGGTAAAATAGTGATATTTGATATAGATGTTCAAGGTTTTTTACAAGCAAAAGAAAAAATAGGAGAGTTGATAACATCTGTTTTTGTAACAACTCCTTCGTTGACTGATTTGAAGAGTCGTTTGATACAAAGAGGAACAGATTCTCTTGATGTTATTGAAAAAAGAGTACAAAATGCAAAAAAAGAGCTTTTGTTCGCAAAAAAATATGACTATTTTATTGTAAATGATGATTTCCAAAAAGCAAAAGAAAATCTTTTGCAAATTGTGAATGTATCAAAAGTAAAAACTTCATCAATTAATTTAGATAATTTTATAAAAAAATGGTTAGAGTAAGAATAATAATGATATAATACGAAAATTTTTTTAAGGAGATTATTTATGGGATTCGGTTCACAAGAATTACTTATAATACTTGCTATTGTTATTATACTATTTGGTGCAAAAAAAATACCTGATTTAGCAAAAGGTCTTGGAAAAGGTATAAAAGACTTTAAAAAAGCTGTTAAAGAGGATGAAGACGATACAAAAGAGGTTTCTACTCCAAGTGAAAAGATAGAGGCTTCGGAAACTAAAACAGAATCAGAAAAAACTCAACAATCAACAAAAGCATAGGTTATAATTTGAAACAAAAAGTTATATCCGTACTAAAAAAATATATTGAGGAAGAGGTAATTCTTGAAAAGCCAAAAGATATAAGTTTTGGTCATTTTGCGACACCTGTTGCATTTTCTCTTGCAAAGAAGCTTAGAAAATCACCTATGTTGATAGCTGATGAATTTGCAAAAGTTTTTTCTCGAGAGAAGATGTTTGAATCAGTCGAGGCTGTTAAGGGATATATTAATTTTAAACTTAATGAACAGTTTTTAAATGAATATGCCATGCAAGCTTTGAGTAATGAAGATAGTTTTGCAAAGGAAAAGAAAGAAGAAAAAATACTCTTAGAGTATGTTAGTGCCAATCCTACGGGACCACTTCATATAGGACATGCCAGAGGTGCTGTTTTGGGAGATAGTTTATGTAGGATAGGAAAACATCTTGGATACAATATCTCAAGCGAATACTATGTCAATGATGCCGGTAATCAAATAAAACTTTTGGGTTTATCCATATTTTTGGTTGGGCAAGATAACTTTTTAGATACAAAGGTTTGTTGGCCTGAAGAGTATTATCGCGGAGAGTATATATTTGATTTGGCTTGTATGGCAAGAGAGAGATTTGGGATTGAAATATTTGAGGATGAAGATAATATAGATACTCTTTCCGATTGGGGAAAAGAGAAAATGCTTGAGCTTATCAAATCCAATCTAAAATCTTGCGGTATAGAGTTTGACAACTATGTAAGTGAAAAAGAGTTATATGATAAATGGAATGAAGTTTTTGAAAAATTAAAAACAAATGATGCTGTATATGAAAAAGATGGAAAATGGTGGCTTAAATCCACAAAATATGGTGACGAAAAAGATAGAGTTGTTATAAGAGAAGACGGTAGGGCTACATATCTTGCCGGAGATATAATTTATCATGATGATAAGTTTAAAAGAGGTTATAATAAACACATCAATATTTGGGGAGCCGATCATCACGGATATATAGCAAGAATGAAAGCTGCTATAAAATTTTTAGGATATGATGAAAATAGGCTTGAAGTAATCCTTTCTCAAATGGTATCACTGCTAAAAGGCGGAGAGCCATATAAGATGAGTAAAAGAGCCGGAAATTTTATACTTATGAGTGATGTTGTTGAAGATATTGGAAGTGATGCTTTGAGATTTATTTTTCTTAGCAAAAAGAGTGATACTCATCTTGAGTTTGATGTGGATATGCTAAAAGCGACGGATAGTTCAAATCCGATATACTATATCAACTATGCACATGCAAGAGTAAATCAACTCTTTGAAAAAAGCGGTAAAAAACCAAAAGATGTTTTTGATGTAGAGTTAAAGGATTTGAGCGAAGATGCCAAAAATCTTCTTTTTAATTCTTTACTTTTGTCTGAAGTGTTAGAAGAAGCTTTTAAACAGAGAGCTTTGCAAAAATTAACCGAGTATCTTAAAAATCTTGCATCATCCGTGCATAAATTTTATAATGAGCATAAAGTGATAGGTTCGAATGACGAAGATATATATCTTAAGATATTTGCTATGTCTGCTTTGAGCATCAGGGTTGGTTTAAAACTTATAGGTATAAAAGCTAAATATAAAATGTAGAGGATTACTCCTCTACTGCACTTTCTCTTATAGATGAGTAATTGTCTAAAAAATCCTCTATGTTGTATTTGGCTCTATATTCAGGAGTCATCAAATGTATAAGTGTATCTCCAAGATCAATTACTATCCACTCTCCACTCTCTTCAACTCCAAGAATTTGTTCTCCCATCTTTTTTAATTCGGTTTTAAGTATATCTAATAATGATAAGCCATGCCTATCTCCTAAAGTTGTTGCTATGATAACGGTATCTACAAAATATCCCTTATCTTTCATGTTGAAAACTTGTATATTTTCACCTTTTTTTTCATCTATCAGTGAAGTGATTTTATCTATTTTTTTATTCATTTTTTTCCTTATAAAAACTTATGATTTCTTGTTTGACGGATGAGGGTATATATCTTTCATCCATGGACTCTCTTAGTTTTGTGGAGCTAATATTAGCTGAAATTTCCAAATTTATCAAGTTTTTAGATATATTTATGTCATCTCTTGCGACCACTACGAAAGTTGCCAACTGTTGCAAAGTATCAAAATCTTGCCACTGTTTGAGCTTTTTTATGTTGTCTGCTCCTATGATAACATATAATTTGTTTATATTGTAATTTTTATAAAGATATTTTACTGTTTCTATAGTAGCAACTGCTCTTTTTTGCTTTATTTCATAATCCAATATTTCTACTTTTTTATTTTCTTCAAATATTTTTTTCATCCATTTGTATCTTGTTTCTGCAGGAGCATGAAAACTATTTTTAAAGGGATTGAGGTAAGTCGGTACTATGAAAAGTTTATCAACGGGTAAAATTTCTAAACTTTTTCGAACTATTTTTATATGTCCGATATGAGGAGGATCGAAACTTCCTCCGAAAATTGCTAAATTTAATTTTATATTTTTATTCATTATAAGCCTCTTTAAACTAAATTATACTAAAATAATAAAAATATTTTAATAAAAGGAAAATTATGTCCATTAAAATTGCTATAAACGGTTTTGGGAGGATAGGTAGATGTGCTGCAAGAATTATCACAAAAAAAGAGGGTGTTGAGCTTGTTGCGGTAAATGATACGAGCAAAAGAGACATGACAAAAAATCTTTTAAAATACGATTCCGTTCATGGAAAATTTAGTGAAAAAGTGGAACTTCTTGAAGATGACTTTGTCCAAATCGGTGATCAAAAGGTCAAATTTTTTTCCGATAGAGATCCAAATAATTTAGAATTTGCAAAATATGGGGCAGATGTAGTTCTTGAGTGTACCGGGGCTATATTAACTCAAGATAAAGCAGTAGCTCATATCAATCAAGGAGTAAAAAAAGTTGTTTTTTCCGCTCCTGCAAAAGATGATACTCCGACTTTTGTAATGGGAGTAAACAATCATCAATACAAAGGAGAAAGTATCGTATCAAATGCAAGTTGTACTACTAATGCTTTGGCACCTATAGTAAAACTCTTAAATGAGACTTATGGCATACAAAAGGGTCTTATGACAACCATACACTCATACACGAATGATCAAAATCTTCTTGATGTAAAACATAAGAAAGATTTAAGAAGAGCAAGAGCTGCAGCAGTAAATATCATCCCTACTACAACAGGAGCTGCAAAGGCTATAGGTCTTGTCTTGCCGGAACTTCAAGGAAAACTTCAAGGATTGGCTATTAGAGTTCCTACTCCGAATGTCTCCATGATAGACTTGAGTGTGGTGGTGGATAAAAAAGTTACGGTGGATGAAATTAAAGAGTTGTTTACAAAAGCTTCAAAAGATAAATATAAAGGTTATATCGGGATAGACGAAGACAAGTTAGTTTCGAGTGATTTTAACGGCGAAAGTGTAAACTCCATAGTTCCTCTTGATCTTTTACAAGTAGTTGATGGTAATTTGATAAAAATTATGAGTTGGTATGATAATGAGTGGGGGTATTCTGAAAGATTGGTTGATATGGCAGTTTATGTTAGTCAAAAAGGATGATGCATGTTGCAAACGATAAGAAATATTGACATAGATAGTAAAAGAGTTTTTATAAGATGTGATTTTAATGTTCCGAAGGATGAATTTGGTAATATCACAGATGACAGAAGGATAAGAGCGGCTTTGCCGACTATTATGTACTGTATTGACCATGATTGCAAAATCATACTTGGAAGTCACTTTGAGAGACCTACTCCGGGAGTCTATGAAGAGAGATACTCTTTAAATCCGGTTGCAAAAAGACTTCACACTCTCTTGAAAAAAGAGATATTAAAAGCGAATGATGTAGTAGGCGAAGATGCTCAAAAAAAAGTAAAAGAGTTAAAAAATGGTGATATTTTACTTTTGGCAAATTTAAGATTTCATCCGGGAGAAACTACAAATGATGAAGAGTTTGCAAAAGAGTTGGCAAGTTTTGCAGATATATATATCAATGATGCTTTTGGAGCTTGTCATAGAAAACATGCCTCCATATATGCTATGGCTTTGCAATTTCCAAAAAATGCAAGAGCGGCTGGATTTTTGTTGACTAAAGAGGTAAACTTTTTCAAAAAAACTTTGGAAAATCCTGACAGACCGTTTTTGGCGGTTGTTGGAGGAAGTAAAGTTTCTGGAAAACTACAAGCACTTTACAATCTTATAAATAAAGTTGATAAGATTATAGTTGGAGGAGGTATGGCTTTTACCTTTTTGAAAGCTCAAGGTTATGAAGTGGGCAAATCTCTTGTAGAGGAAGATTTGATAGATAGAGCGAGAGAGATTATGCAAAAAGCTCTTGAGAACGGGGTCAAATTTTATTTGCCTGTTGATCTTGTGGCGGCTCCAAAAATAGACGAACATGCAACGGTAAAATATATACCATCTCAAGAGATACCGAAAGATTGGATGGGATTAGATATAGGTCCGGCAAGCTCAAGACTCTTTAGAGAAGTTATCAATGATGTACAAGTTATCATTTGGAATGGACCTATGGGTGTGTATGAGATGGATAAGTTTGCCAAAGGAAGTATCATGATGAGCCATCATATAGCAGAGTCAAATGCTACTACAATAGTTGGAGGAGGAGATACCGCCGATGTTACCAAAAGAGCAGGAGATATAGATGAAATGACTTTCGTGTCAACCGGAGGTGGTGCATCTTTAGAGCTTATGGAGGGTAAAACACTTCCGGGTATTGAAGTCTTGGAGGTAAATTAGGTATGATATTTGCAACAAATTTTAAAACAAATAATACAAGAGCATATACAAAAGAATATATACAAACTTTAAAAGAGTTTGTGTTGAAAAATGATATAAAAGATGATATTTTTGTTTTTCCTACATTTACATCTTTGGATATGTTTGAATTGCCCTCAAATATAAGAGTGGGAGTGCAAAATGCTTATCCTGTTCAAAATGGCTCCTATACCGGAGAGATAGGCTTGGAGCAGATAGATGAGTTTGGTTTGAAAACTATCCTTATAGGGCATAGCGAAAGAAGAGTTATCTTAAAAGAGTCTCAAGAGTTGATAGTTGAAAAGTTTAACTATTTTAAAGAGAGAGGTTTTGAGATAATATACTGCATAGGAGAACCCAAAGAGATAAGGGATGAGGGTGTAGATAGTGCCATGGAATATCTATGGAGTGAATTTGACGGCATAGATATAGAGTATGAAAAACTTATTGTTGCTTATGAGCCAATATGGGCGATAGGAACGGGAGTAAGTGCAAAGAAAGAGGATATTGATGAAATTTTATCTAATCTAAGAGCAAAGATAAAAGTACCTTTGCTTTACGGAGGAAGTGTAAAAAGTAGCAATATACAAGAGATAGAGAGTATAAAAGATTGTGATGGTGTGCTTGTAGGAAGTGCAAGTTGGAAAATAGAGAGTTTTTGTGAAATAATAAAAAACGGTATAAAAGGATAAATATGTTTATGAAGGGTAAAAAGGGACTAGTAGTCGGTATAGCAAACAACAAATCAATAGCTTACGGTATAGCTAAGGCTGTGAGAGAGCAGGGAGCGGAACTTGCTTTTACATATCTAAATGAGCAGCTTGAAAAAAGAGTCAGACCCATAGCTGAAGAGCTTGGCAGTGATAAAGTGTATAAACTTGATGTAAATAGTGATGAAGAGCTTGAAGCTTTGGCAAAATCCTTAGAGAGTGATTTTGGCAAGATTGACTTTATCGTACATTCCGTAGCTTTTGCTCCAAGGGCTGCACTTGACGGAAGATTTATAGATACTGAGAGAAAGGCATTCGATATAGCTATGCAAACATCCGTATTTTCTCTTATAGCACTTTGTAGAGCTTGTGAAAATGTTTTGAATGACAATGGCTCAGTTTTGACATTGACATATCTTGGAGGGCCGAAGTATATACCTCATTATAATGTTATGGGTGTTGCCAAAGCGGCACTTGAATCAAGTGTTAGATATCTTGCTGTAGATCTTGGCAAAAGAGGTATAAGAGTAAATGCCATAAGTGCCGGACCTATCAAAACACTAGCTGCAAGCGGTATAGGAGACTTTAGAGCCATCTTAAAATGGAATGAGGCAAATGCTCCTCTTGAGAGAAATGTTACTATAAATGAAGTGGGAAATAGCGGAATGTACCTCTTGAGCGATCTTAGCACTGCAGTAACTGGAGAAGTACACTATGTAGATGCCGGATACAACATCATGGGTATGGGTGCCATAGATCAAGATGAAGACGGAAAAACCGTTATGAAATGGGACAAAATGCGATAAAAAAACGACAACTGCTTGTCGTTTTTCGCATTTTGTGACTTTTTTCATGTGTAAGTCCTAAAACAAAGTTTTAGTGACGAACGAGAAAAAAGTCCGGGTACCTTGAAGTAAATCGTAGTGAGCAAAGCGAGGTAGATTTACGGTTCGTTCAATGGAATTGAACAGTAGTTTAACGAAGTTAAA
>JAMOOV010000154.1 GCA_027065125.1 Campylobacterales bacterium
CTTTTACTTTTAATTTGAATCCCCTTTATTCGGGTCCTTGCGTGAGCATATCTTGTAAAGGCACAGGCAATAATAAATACAATCAAGTTTTAATCCCCTTTATTCGGGTCCTTGCGTGAGCATAAAGAAGAGGCAAAAGAAGCATTTATGAAACATGAGTTTTAATCCCCTTTATTCGGGTCCTTGCGTGAGCATAAAACTCTCTGCTCCGTTAAAACAGTTTGAAGCGTTTTAATCCCCTTTATTCGGGTCCTTGCGTAAGCATGAAGCAATTAACAGCATATTTCTTTTTTAATATTCGTTTTAATCCCCTTTATTCGGGTCCTTGCGTGAGCATTTCAAACTTTACAAGTTGGTGACAAAACATATTTGTTTTAATCCCCTTTATTCGGGTCCTTGCGTGAGCATTCGTTTCAAGAAGCGGTTAGCATTGCTGAATACTTTTCTGGGTTTTAATCCCCTTTATTCGGGTCCTTGCGTGAGCATAATATGCAAAACCAGTTAAAACAGAAGATTTATATCGTTTTAATCCCCTTTATTCGGGTCCTTGCGTGAGCATAAATCGCGGCTGTGCAGAGAAGAAATGCCGGAATTGTTTTAATCCCCTTTATTCGGGTCCTTGCGTGAGCATTCTGTTAAGCCAAAAGAACTTATACAGTTTTGTGTTTTAATCCCCTTTATTCGGGTCCTTGCGTGAGCATAAAACTACTCCGAAAGTAACTGTGTTATCAGTGCAAGTTTTAATCCCCTTTATTCGGGTCCTTGCGTGAGCATCCAATCTTAAAGAGCAGGTAGAAAACAGAATGCTCCCTTAGTTTTAATCCCCTTTATTCGGGTCCTTGCGTGAGCATATATGACAGTGGGTATTACGGTATGGAACGGTGTTTTAATCCCCTTTATTCGGGTCCTTGCGTGAGCATAGCCTCAATAAGCTCTTTTGCAAGGCATATTATAACATAGCGAATTCTCCACACTGCCTATTGTCAGCCATTTTTGAGAAAAAGTTCGAAAATCCCCTGCTTTTTTCATTTTCCAACTCTGTGGTTTTAACAATAGTAAGTCAAAAAACGCCTGTTTTACGAGGTTTTGTATTTTTAAAAAGTTCGCAAATCATTTTGCATTTTTTTGTAAAAATAAGATTCTCGCACTTTTAGCAAAGCTTCAGTTTCAAAAAGCCCTGTTTTAGGGAGTCTAAAACTGAAACAAATCTAAAAGTTCGCAAATCAACTTAAACATTTCTAAAGCATATAGCTTTTACGAACTTTTTTGAGACTACTTTTTGAGCAAATGCCCTAAAACAGGCTCAAAAAAGTTCGCAAGAGAATTTCATGCATTTTTAAACAAACATCTCCTCATACTCAAAAGGATCAGCCCTGTTTGCAAACTCAAAAGAGCGATCAAGTGCCTTTTGGTGAATGTAGTAAAAACGCAAAGAGTCATACTTCTTGTTTATGAGCTTTTTGAGTTCTATCTCATAGAGCAGTTTGTCAAACTTCGTCTGGTTGAGCTCACACTCATAGACAGAGTAGTTTACTCGTGTACCATATTTGTCTAAAAGTGTCGCAAGTTTGGTTCTTCGTTTGTCATTACTGATGTCATAGCTTATTACATATTTCATTAAAACTTTCCTATAAACGGTTTATATTTTTTCTCTTTGCCCTCTATAAAATTTGCAAGTCTGTAGGCTTGTGCTTGAATGATGTTTTCAACTTTATGAGACTCTTTTTTCCACATGGTATAAGAGCCCAGTTTTTCTTTTATGTTTCTTGCGATAAGCTGACGACTCGCCTTGTTTAAAAGACCATCACTTCCTAGTTTTATGGGCTCATCTTTGTTAAGCATTGAGACTATGACTCTATCTACCACAAAAACACGAAACTCCTCTATCATGTCAAAAGTGAGCGTCGGTTTGTTCCCATCAAGTGTATGCAAAAAAGAGATATTCAGACTCAGACCCGCATGTACTAAAGCATGCTGTACCTGTCCGTAGAGTATGGCATAGGCATAGTTGAGTGATGAGTTTACTATATCTCTTGCTCCTTGAGTGATACGCTTTTCAAAAGGCACATCAAGTAAAAGCCTCACACCCTCCCAGTAGCTTGCAGATATACTACCTTCTACTCCCATGAGCTCGTCTGTACTTTGCGCTGTTTTTATCTTGAGAAAGTTTTTCTCCATGCTCCCTATGGGTTTATCTAAGAGTTGATGATACTTGTTCATGTACTTGAGGTAGTTTATCTGGTTTTTTGCTTTGCCTTTTATGAATGCTTTGGCAAGCTCTAGCTGTTTTGGAGTGCCTAGCAGCATGGCTTGTTTTACTATGTTTTGTGCAATGGATGCCTTGTAGGTGACAAGTGAAGCATAAGGCAGTGCCTTTTTGTCTATGAAGTCAACCGTTATGCCACTGTCTGCACATCTTTTAAGTACGTCAGAGCTGATACTAAAACCCTTACCTTCAAAGATGATCCTTTTTACCTTGTCAAAAGCATAGCGTTTTTTCACTCTACCATACTCTTTAATGACAAACTTGTTTTTAGATATGCCAAGCATCAAGCCTGGAGTATTGATGTGGAGTGTTGACTCGTTTGCAAACTTTTTGGCGTATTGGTTTTTCTTTTGGTTTATGAGCTTTTTAGATGCTTTGTAGGACTTGTTGGCAAGATACTTCTCATAGCCTCGTGCTATGGCTATTTCTCTTGCTTCTTTGGCTTCATCATCACCAAAAAGAGTCTCAAAGTCTATGTGAGCTACAAGATTACGAAAAGCTTTTTTTGTTTTTATGACCCCAAGTTTTTTTGAGAGGTACACTTTATGTGCCACAGTATCAAGCAGGGCATTTTGCAGCATTTCATACTGTGAAGTTTGTGGTGATATGATCTTAAGGTAGTAGTTTTTCAAAGCTCTCAGATAGCTGTTTAGTTCATCGACAAAGGTCATAAATGCTGATGATTTTTGAGAAAAATCCTGCATCTTTTCAACACTGGCCTCAATACGCTTTTGTGCTACAAAACAGTTTCTTCCTACAAAGTCTATACCTAAAAAGGTAAAACCGTCACTGATGTGAACGATGAAGGTTTTTTCTTTTTCCAGTGAGAGCTTTAATGTTTGAAGAAACTTTTTGAGTTTTTTTAGTCCTTTATATGCTTCATTTTTTGTCTGAAACAAGACAACAAAATCATCTGCATAGCGAACAAACTCCATACTCTCTTGTTCTAGAAACTTATCCATCTCATTGAGGTAGATATTACTGAGTAAGGGAGAGAGTATATCGCCCTGATGTACTCCTTGTGTATGTTCGGCATACTCCATCTGCGAAAAACCGCCAGTCTGTAAAAAGAGAGAGATGAGTTTGAGCAGCTTTTTGTCTGCTATCTCTTTTTGCAAGACTTTAAGTAAGAGGTCATGGTCTATAGTCTCAAAGAAGTTGTCAATATCTGTCTTTAAAATAAAACGATACTTCTTGTTAAGATAATCACTCACGCGGTTAAGTGCTTTGATGGTTGACTTGTTTGGCCTGTAGGCATAAGACTTGTCACTTAAAAGCTTGTCAAAGTAAGGGTTGAGATTTTCATACAACACTCTTTGGACTATTTTGTCTTTAATGGCACTGAGTGCTATGGGGCGTTTTTCATCTGTGTTTTGTTTTGCTATCTCTATCTTCTTAAGTGGTTCTGGAGTATAACTGCCTTTGAGCAGCTTCTTTGAAAGTGTTTCAATGTTTTTTGCAAACTCCTTCTCAAACTCCGCAAAATGCACCTCATCAATGCCACTAGCAGATTTGTTTATCTGCTCATAGGCATCTTTGAGCGCTGAAGGTAAAAAGATATACTCCAAGGGTTTTGTAAACATGCTACAGACTTTTTACTTTCGCTACCAACTCTGCAACAAAAGGCGACTCTTTATGGTTCTGTTTTTTTGTCCATTTTTTGATGAAGTCTTTTTTCGCCTTATCGAAGCCTTTTGAGCCTTTTTTACTCATCATATCATCATAAGCTTTTTGTGCCTGTGTATTGACCTTTTCAAACTTGTTTTCTCGTTGTTTTTGTTGTAACTGAGACAACCTTTGCTCGATTTCAGCCGTATCATAGATATCTTTGTATTTTTGGATGAAAGCGTTAAGTTTGATAGTATCTTCTGAAGACTTAATCTCTTGTAAAGAACTTAAATACTCGTTATAGCGTTTTTTCTCTTCTTTTTCCTGCTCTTGTTTTTTCGCTTCTAACTCTTTAGCTTCTTTTTGTCTTTGTTGTTTTTGTTTCCACTCTGCTATACTGTTTTCATACGAGAGAATATCTTCTTGTGATACAAGTGGTTTTGCCTGCACAGATGTAACGCCATTTAAGTCAGTATATCGAAAAAGATAGTTTTTATCATTTTTTTCCTTTGCAAAATCTTTAAGCTCCATATACTTTAAATTTGCATCATTTTGTTCTGTTGCCATTGTTAAGAGATTGATAATCTGCGGACTTTTGTGCCATTTGATTTCACTATCAAATATCTCTACATTCATACAAGTTTCAAATGCTTTAAGGTACTCTTCTACTGTGTACTCAAAACCTTTTAAAGCTTCTATCTCAACTCTAACTTTTCCATAACCATATGGTTTTGCCATACCTAAAGAGTGATAGGTATTTGGTGTATTGTGAAAAGTTAAAGCACTTAACAACGCCCCTATTTCAACTTTTTTCATATTGTGCAATTTTATCTGTGCATAAAATACGACATCTTGCGGCAATGGAGTTATAGCTGTTGTTTGTGTTGACTTGCCATCATCTTTATGCGTAAAATTTTTATGTATCGGATATCTTTTCCAGCCTGCCAATATAGAACTTTCATCCATTAGCGTCTTATATTCACCACCGTTTTGAACAAGATATATGGGATAATAAGAAGCCTTTGGACTTCCTAAGAGTACATACCTTTGCTGCAGAGGTTTTACCTTTTGTGATATTTTTGCATGAGAAAAGTAGACTCTTCCTTTTAAAGAGTACTGTTTATCATCAATTTTTTGTGTATAGCCAAAAAGTGTACTTGCAAGATCTGTATCTGAACTTTGATGCGATTTTAAAAGGGCTTCGAAAATAGATTTTTTATATGGAAACTTATAGAGGTATGAAAGTCCAAAACTACTCACACCGCTTATATTTTTATGAAAAAAAACAGGTACCTTTTCTCCATTTTTAAGTTTTTTCTTCCAGTATGTCCAGTCCGATGACTCTTTTGGCTGTGTATCTCTAGCATCAAAGTAAGCAAATTTAAAATTTTCAAATACCTTTTTATCTAACTCATAAACTTTGGCATTCTCTTTTATTGCAAAAACAAAATCATATATTTTTCCTGAGATTTTTCCCTGTTCATTTCTTGGTGAGGGATGACCTGTAAGTACAATCTGTCCTTTAATAGAACCTTCTTTTTCAAAACGAAGTATTTTTCTCCCTGCTCTATCAGTCGTATCTATTGCAAAAGTAAAAGTTTTATCTTCAATATTTTGTGATTTTGCAAGCTTATTTAAAAGTTTGTACTTTTCAAACGCTTTTTTATATGGACTAGAGGCATTTTGAAATGTACCTTTCATAAAATTTTGTTTGAAGTTTATGCCAAAATTTTTATCTATTTCATCATATTTCAGACGATACGGCGTTCCACAATCCTCGATCTTATATTTATCTCCATCCTTATAAAACCATCCGCATTGTACAGAATCTTTAAAATGCTCCATATATTTATCATATTTTAAATCTCTTAGTGAATAGGTTGTATCATCTATAAAACTCATTTTTGAGAAGCTCATAATCTCGGTAACATTTCGTAGCATTCCTTTTAATGTTGTGGCGGGGATAAAATACTCTCCATTATAGTTACAAAACTCAGACTCATTTTCATGATTACGTATAAAAAGAGGACTTTTTGTAGCTATTTTTATATTGATTATTCCACTTTCACCATCTTCAAAAGGAGTATCATGACTTACTGCATCACTCCAAGAAGGAAAAAATACTTTTTCATTTAACGGTACAAAATTATATGGTGCTGTTATCATTTTGAGTCTCCTTTCTCAAAGCCTGCAAAGACGACTTTTTTTAAGCTTTTTACCGGCATACCTTCACATAACTCATCTGCTTCTTCTACCCAAATCTGTGCCATTTTGATGCGATAAAGCCCTTCAACATCAGATGCATAACTCTTTATATCACCTTCTGGTACTGTTGCTATATCTGCTACAGATACAACCCAAGCATCATTTATCTGTCTTATAGAGATGCTCTGCTTGTTATTTGCAAAGTGTGCTTCATAGATAAAACCTTCCTCATTTTCCACTTGAGGTACTTTCCCTTCATAAAATATATCTTTGTCTTTGTCTATTGGTCTATGTGAGAACTGCACATAGCCTTCAAAACCTGCAAGTTCTTCATTGATGTATTTTAAAACCTCTTCATTAGTTTGCAACTTCATATTTTTCTCCATTTTTAAACAGTGTTCCGCTGAAAAAGCCATGCCCTTTTGTTGTCATACCACCAAGTGGTAACATTCCTGTTGTTATATCTTGCAGTGCCAACTCAAAAGCTTTGAGTGCCTCTTTTCCTACATCTTTTTCTAAAAGTATCTCTATCTCATAGACTCTATCATCATGGAGCGTTTTTTCTTGAAAAAGTGCTCCATCTATTGCACCACCTGTAAATCTATCTATACTTACATGGTCAAAAAATTTTCTACTTGCCTTATCTGCCATAAAGCAGTCACTCATTAAGAGTTTGCCTTTAGATTCGTTTTCTTCATCTTTTGCAGCTCCAAAAACTTGATGCAATGCAGCAACACCATTTTCTTTTTCTATAGTGTTGCCCATAATCTTGTTGTAATGAAACAGTGCTCTGTGCGCTAAAGCACCTTTTATAGAACTAGCAGGGAGAAGTATCTTTTGTGCAGAGAGTTCTTTTGTTTCATAATCTATGACAGGTTCAAAAACAGGTGTCGCATCTGCATCATCATCGCCAAAACCACTGCCAAAGATAAAAAAGTCATCAGGTGTAATCTCTAAGAGATAGGTATCATACTTCTGTATCTCTTTTGCAGTAAAATCAAAAGGCTTACTGTAGCTCATGTTCAGTGAAGATGAATGGCTTCTGTATTCATCCGAATCCAAGTCGAAAACATCATAACTTGACCTGTCACTCAAAACATGTACATTTCCAAAACCTTTTGTTGTACCGCTGCCAAGTCGAAAGATTTTTGAGTTTACAGTTTCTAACAGTTTTGTCCATTTTGGTTTGTCATCTTCATTTGCTATAAATTCAAGACGAAACTTAAAACGACTTCCCTTGTAAACTACCTCTTCATCAAATTTACTGTTCTCTTTTGCTACCCCTTTGTCTGTGATAGCTGTATGATCACGTAAAGGAAGATTTTCAAAAAGTTTTAAAAATGAAGTCTTTTTTACAAGCAGCTTCTCCTGTACCTGCATATCTTCATCGCACAAAAGTGCATTTGAGATGATGATGCGAGAACCTTTGTTCTCTTTTTTCTTTGCATTTTCATCACCAAAAACGTCATTGGCAAATGCTGCATCAAACTCTTTTCTCAAAACTCCGGCTATAGAAGTACCCAAAATCATAGGAAGCTCATTCCAGTCTTTTTGCACAGGGCTGTCTTGAAGCATATCTACATCACTACTGCCTACTTTTAATGGTGTAGCTGCTTCTATGACAATATTTGCTACATATCTTT
>JAMOOV010000155.1 GCA_027065125.1 Campylobacterales bacterium
AAGTGTTCTATTTACTATAAGAGGAGAATCAATGCCTGATGTATCATTAAGCTGTGCTTCTGAAAGATTTATAGCTATATTCATAGTCAGTATGCCATTTGAGTTAATAGTAGGCGTGAGTCCTAGATTTATACCTGTGTTTCTATAACTTATGTTTCGGTTTATCGTCGGTGTTGTTCCTGCTGCTATATCTGAAGCAGATGTCTCACTCGTAATGATAGGCACTTGCGTTCCAACATTGATGTTGCCTGTAGAGTTGTTCAGTATAAGAACTTTTGGTCTTGAGAGTATGTTTAAAAGTTGCTTTTCTGCAAAAGCATTCACTGTTGCATCAAGATGATTTCCACTAAAAACCACACCTAGCCCACTGCCTCCTCCTGTAATGTTTAACAGTGATTTTGGCAGATTTTTGCTTTGGTTTGTTATGGCATACTCAAAACCAAGGCTAAAAGTATCTGTCATAGTTACTTCTGCCACAGTTACCTCTACAAGGGTCTGTAGAGGTAGTTTATCTAACTCTGCTATAAATGGCAAAAGAATTCTATAATGCTTTGGTGTTAATTTCAACATCAAAATATTTGTATCTTTATCGGCTGTAACCGTTGGTTTATACCCAACACGAGAGATTAAAAAACTGTTTGAGGTCTCTTGCGTCTGTATCTGTTTTGTCTTTGGACTTTTTGGCTTTATAGCACTCTCTTTTTTACCTGTAGTACTTTTTATACTACTTTCACTTGTGAGACCCAGTACTTTTGAAACAGCCGATGCCAACTCTTCTGCTTTTCTGTTTTTTACATGGTATATATAGAGTCGAGGCTCTTGTTGTACTTCTGTCTGTACATCAAGTTTCTTTTTCCAGTAGAGTATCATATCTAGCCACTCTTTTTTTGGTGTGATCACATAGAGAGAATTAAGCTCTTTTATGGGAAGCAGAACTATGCCTCCTGTTGCGGGATTGTTTGTAACCTTTATGCTGTTTAGTGCAAGAATACTTTTAATATTTGGCAAAAATTTCTCTACTTCAATATTTTCAAAATGGACAAGATAGGGAATTTTTCCTTGTAAAAACGGGCGATCAAGAAGATTAACCAGTTTTAATGCCTTGCGTACTTCGGAAGCTTTTGCTTTTAAAATTTGTATTTTTTTCAGTACATAATATTTTTTGATACTTTTTAGTCCTACCAAATTAAGCATATTGCCTACATTTCCACCTTTTACATAGTAATAAGGTACAAACTGGATGACTTCTTTATCATCAGGCACTGTTTTTGGTAAACTTCTGCCATACCCTATGTAAACATCCTGTATATCAGAGAGTGACTGGTCTCTTTGCGATTTTTGTATAAAAAAGATACCCTCTTTATGTTTTACTGAGACTCCATTCATTTTTAAGATCTGTTTAACAACCTCAAAAACCTGAGAAGATTTTTGTGCAGTTTGCATGTTGAGTGTTATGGGAGAGTGTATCTTTTTGACATCTTCACTGATAACATAGTTGAGTTTTAAAACTGAACCAAAAACCAAATCGACAAACTCATTTAGAGGAATGGATTCTACAGATATTTTGACTTTATCACCCTTGATACTAAACTTTTGTTGTCGCTTGTTTTGCAAAGAAAGCTCTTTTTTATACCCTTTGTCAAAAAGGGGCACCCGCTCATAGGCACTCTCTTTTTTTGTTTTACCTGTTTTACTCTGCTTTGTCAGAGTATATTTTTTTTCTAGAATGACAGAATCATTCGTATCTACACGCAGATGAACATCCTGCAAGTTTGTTAAATCTTTTTTTTGTTCTGGTTTTGGTGAAGCCGGTGTACAGGCACTCATGAGTATCATACTCATCAGTAAAACAAATAGACTAATACTCTGTTTCATTTATATCCTTTGGTTTGTATTTTGTAACATTGACATCAAAAATATCAAACTGCCACTCATTTGTTGTGTTGTTTTGAGCAACTGTAAAATGGTTCTGCTTTATCTCTTTAAGATAAAGAGGTTCTTGTAAAACTTCTTTAGAGCTTATTGCAATTATATGATTGTTTGGTACGATTTTTGAATAAAAGACAACATATTTTTTGTCTTCTTTATGGTACATTCCTAAAAATCTGTAACAGTTAGCATCTATGCAGAGTTTATTTTTCTCTTTTTTTATTGTGTATGTTGTTGTATTTGTATCTGATTCTTTTGTGCTGTTTTGCTCTTTTACTGTAACAACTTTTTCTTTGATACCCCACATATAAGCAAAACTCCTATTTGTGTCAAAAACTTTTGTAAAACGTTCAAAACTTTTTGAATCAACCTGCAGTATATCTTTTTCATGGGTAGCATACTCTCTTGTCGGAAAAAAGTCATAAGCAAATAAAAAGACAATGCCAAGCCCAAACGAAAGAAGCAATATCTGTTTTTTAAATGGCATCTTTTATCCTAAATGCAACTACATTTGCAGTAAATTGCAGTTTCTCTTTTTCTTTTTTTGGAGAGACTATTCTTGTATCTTTTGTTATAAACAGTTTCTCTTTTTTTTGCAGTCTGTTAAAAAACACAAACATATCTTTTGGCTTACACACAACACTCAAAGAGATTTTCATTTGCTCATACCAGTCTGCTTCTGCGGGTACTTGCGACCACTGCATACGCTTAATGTTACAGAGCCCTTTTGCAGCATCTTGTAGCATCTCCTGCATCTCTCCCATACTCTGTGAGTAATTTTTTTTCTTTGAGAAAAAAAGTTTTTTTTCTTTAAGAGCCAACTGCTCTTTTGAGATTTTTTGATGATTGAGACGCTCATTTTTTGCTATTTTATTTTCTAAAAGCATTATGGTGTTGTGTAGTTTTTGTCTATCTGGCAAAAAATAGTTTACATAATTAACAAAGGCTACAAACGTCACAAGCAAAATGAGAAGTTTTGTCTGATTTGCACTCACTTAACACTCCTTTTGAGCGTTATGGCATAATTGTACACTTTTATGCCACCTTTTCTCGTGTAGGTATTTGCTATGATTACCTCTTTGACATAACTCAGTTTATTGAGTCGTTGAAGGTATTTTATACCATCATCTTTTTTGGTTTGAATTCGTAACTGTACCAAGTTTGAAGTTATTTCAACATAGAGAACTTTTGCCTTGTCACTTGGCAAAATAATCTTATTTAAATCATAAATGATTTGTAATGGATTTACAACCGAGAGTTCCTCTTTTGCAAAACTGTTTAATTTTTGTACAGCTTGATTATGCTGTACAATAGCCTCTTTTGTTTTTGTATTTTGTTGTTGTAATATTTTATACTTTTGTGTGAGTTTAGTGACTTTGCTTTGCATAAAGTATGCCTGTGTAAAAGTTACCAACATATAAAAACCAAGTATTGCTACAAGTGGGTATGTCAACTTTTGCAGGATGAAATCTTGCACTTTTTCTTTTGAAAAGTCAATATTTGCAAAGTATCTCAGATCAGCCAATTGTACTTTTTTAAGCCCTTTTCTTAGATAATCTTGATACTCAACTGATGAGAGCGTTGTTACACTCTTAAAATTATACTCCTCTTGCGCTACCGTAATTTCACTTGCATCATTAACACTAAATTGTCCTAAAAGACGATTTTTTCGCATAATAAAGAGTAGTTTTGTTTCACCTTCAAACAAGAAGATACCATCACCCATACCCTGAAGTGCTTTATAGATAAAAAAACTCTCAGGAATTACAAACAGTGCTTTGAATGTTTTTGCTTTTGTAAACCAAATATAGAGAAAATCTTTTTCTTGATAATAACAAATAAAAGGATTTTTAAAAGGAGATCTTTTTTCATAATTGAATGCTATGAGTTCTTTGCTTAGCTTTGTCCCCTGTGGCACATCAGAAGCCAAAAAGAAAAGTTCTTTTGAAGGAATGATAGAGAGCAGGTTATACCTGATTAAGAACTGTATTATTTTCTCCAATCTCTTCCTTTTAAAATTTCTGGCAATTATAACAAAATATATGTTGTTTTAGTAAATCTTATAAAATAAAGTTTGATATGCCTGTTTTGAATGAGGACGAAAATTTATCATTGTTATGATTTTTGTCTTTGCTTTGTTAATTTTTGCTGTTATTTCAATCTTTATGATATAAGAGAGATAAAATCCCATACTTTCATCATTATAGTTTTTGTTTTTCACAACCAATTTCATAAACTTTTGCAAATCTTTTTCTCTATACTGTAGCAAAGCGTCTGCTTCTAAAGGGTTGAGTTTCAATAGATTTATAAGATATTTTTTATTTGCGAGTGTCAGATTTACCATTGCACCATTACTTTGTGCATAAAGAGTATTTTTAAGTTCACTCCATTGTTGTTTTGATAAATCTCGAAACCCTTTTATAAGATGAAGTTCAGCCACGCTTTGTATTGTCGTTACATTACTTGGTTGATATTTTAAATCTTTTTTGAGTTGATAGTAGGCTTTTTCAGCACCGTTAAGTCGTACATTGTTGTCTGTATCTATCCAGTCTTTTACAGAATCTTTTATGGAGTAAAAGCGTTCTCTTTCATCAGAACGTGTTGCCATTTTGGCAATAAGTTGTGCATCGGGATAAAAAACATTTATCATACCAGAAGCATCTTGCAGTTTAATTGTTACATTTTTTACTTTGTAAACTCTTCCGTCAACTACAAGCTGTGTTGGAAGTTTCGGAGTTTTCATATTATTTATGATGCTTCTGTTATCATAATTTCCTGTTAATATATAAAACTTTAAAGCTTCAAGATAATTTTGTGCTATGATTTTTGAGTTAAGTTTATCTTTTAAATTATAGCTGAGTTGTACAGTGTCGCGTGAGAGTGAAGATATATAGGCAACACCCACCAAAAGTGCTGCCACTATCCACAATACAATTGCTAAAGCAAAGCCATCTCTTTTAGTAATCATAAAGACTCGCTTCTATACTGAATTTTGTGGTATTTGCATCAGTTTGCACTTTTGTATAAAAAGTATATTTTTTATTATTTTGTTGTAGATTTATTTCTACTAGATGGGGCAGATCTTTCTTTAAGGAATTTAATTGCTTTGCATCTCTTGTTTTATAAGAAAAAGAACACTTTTGTAGATCTTTCATTAAAATAAAGACTTTTTTCTTTTCACTGAAATCAGGTTGTAAAAAGTCCATATTGCCATATAATGGTTCTTCTTCGTATATAAGTTTATCATCTTTACATGTAAGCTGAACAAGAGCATCTGTATCATTAAAGAGTGGATTTATCGTTATAAATTTCATCTTTTTTGCATCAGCATCAAAAAAATAGTGCCAAGAATATGGTATGACTCTTTGCACAATGTCATACTCTTGAACTGCGTAATACTTCATAGATGCGATAACGCTTCTGAGTTGCGTATAGCTTATGGCACGGTTTATAGAGGAGAGTTTTGTTTTATGAATGGTAATAAGCTGCATACGAAATGAAAAAAGAGCAACCCCTATGAGCAGTGTCAACAATACAACAGCAACTAACATTTCAACGATTGTAAATGCTTTTTTCAAAAGAGACTCTTTGTAACGGTTTTATTGTATGTGTATGTTTTATCAAAATTTTTTGCTTTTACACTCAGCGTCACTTCATAAAATGAAACTAAAGAACTCCCTATATTTCCCTCAGGATCATCTGTTTCAAATGCTTTTTGATAGGTTCTTAGTGATTTGAGCAGTTTACAGCTTGCAGTATAGTTGTATATTCCAAATTGACCTTGCATCTGTCGGTGTCCTTCTTGACAAATCGTATCATCAAGAAAGTCATATAGAGACAAAAATGTAATATAGTTTGTTTCATATTTTTCTTGTTTGTTTTGCACAAGGCGCAACTGCTTAATAGTTGTTACTGAAGTAGCGATAACCAAAAAAAGAATAAGCATTGAAATAAGGACTTCAATCGTGATACTTGCTTGTCTCAATAACAACTCCTCTTTTGGTTGTTCTGTACTTGTGTGTACCTACTGTTACATTGTGTTCTTGCAGTGTAATGAAAGAGTCAGCTCGCATTTTCGAAAGCTTTTGAAGTTCTTTGTTTTTCTTCAGTGATTGTTCAAAATGACTCAACATTCTTGAGCCTATTGGGACAACAACACCCATTACAACAGTCATAATTGCCAAAACAACCAGTAACTCCACAAGTGTAAATGCCCTTCGTTTCATCACCCTGCAATATCCGTCATACTCATAACAGCCATCATAATAGCCACAACAATAATAGCAATAAATATACCCAGTCCAACAATCACAGTCGGTTCTAAAATAGCCAAAAGTTTTTTTACATTTGCACTAAAAGCATCACTGTGTCTTGTAGATAGAGATTTAAATACCTTGTCTAAAGATGCACTGCTCTCACCAACACTCAAAAGAGCAATATCACTAGAAGGTATAAGACTACTCATACTAAAAACTTCGCTGAGTTTTTGTCCTCTTTTTAACTCAAAAAGTGTATTTTTTAATAAATCTTGAAGTTCAGGAAGGAGTTTGACCTTCTGTAACTGCTTTAGGGCACGATCTAACTCCAAACCACCAACAAGCATGGTGCTTAAAGCACTGTAAATTATGGTTAACTGTAAATCAACAATAATATTTGTCAGCTTTGGTACTTTGTAAATTACTCGCATCCATGGAATTGGAAATTTTTTCATAAGAAAAACAAATAAAATAACAGTAAATGCGATAAGACTCAAAGCCTCACTCATATGCGCACTCAAGAATTTACCTAGTGATAAAATAGCATAAGAGAGAGATGGAAGTTTTTCAAACTCTTCAGGAGAAAAGATAGTAGCGAATCTTGGAATAATAAGAAAAAATATCAAAAATGAAACCACTATACTCATACCTACCAAAAAAAGCGGATAGGAAAGTGCCTGTTTGACATCAGAACGAATTTTTTTTCCAAAAGTTAAATAGTCAAACAGTTGTAACAAACCATTTGAAAGCGAACCAACCTCTTCTGCTGTTGATATAAAACTTATAGAGAGTGTATCTATAGCCACACCCTCTTTTTCCAATGCCTCTTTCATTGCCATAGAGAGTTGATTACCCGCTTTTATAGATAGAAGCAGTGAAGTCAAAATTCTTCTGTATGCTTCTTTTTTTGTCGTTTTTCTGAGCATCTTCAAAGCCTGATCAATTGCCATGCCGGAGTTTGTCAAGTAATACAACTCTTCAATAAAAACTAAAAAATCATCTTGTGAAAATTTTGACTTATCTAATTTCTCTTTTTTTTCTTTAAAGGAGATTAAAAGTAACTTTTTTTTGGCAAGCATCTTTTCAAAATCATCTTTGGAGCCTTTAAAGTTTCCTTTGATTTTTTCTCCACTAGAAACTACAGCCTCATACTCAAAAAAACTAGCCATTATGCAAGCCTAATCACTTCTTCTAAAGAAATTTTTCCTTCTAAAAACTTTAAAACGCCATCATCTTGCAGTGTTCTATAACCTAATGAACGTATGTCTGTAAAATCTCTATTTTTATCAAGCTTTTCAATGATTTTTTTATCAAAAGGAATAATCTCCATAATCGGCATCCGTCCT
>JAMOOV010000156.1 GCA_027065125.1 Campylobacterales bacterium
TCAAGCATATCGGCTTTGAGTTTTGTGATCCAGTCGTTTGAGAAGCTTTTTGTATTTTTGGATTCATAGCAGATCTTTCCGCAGTTTGGGCATTTGATGGTTGCTGCTGCTGTATTCATGACTGTTTTTCTCCTTGTTTATAAGTATCGTCTTCTGTAGTATAATTTTTGTGTTTTTGAACAAATAACTTAAGCGCTTCAATTGACATCTCCTCTATACTCATATCTAAAGTATCTGCCAATGCTCTCAATTGATCCAAAAAATCTTTTGGAAGTGTAAATGTTGTTTTTTCATCTTGCATTGTTTGATTCCTTATATCCTTTTTTATACTTTTCTTGAAGCTTTTGCTCTAAATGTTTATAAGCAGCTTTATACGTTTTATAATACTCTTCTACCACCCGTGTTGGTTTGGATCGCTTAAGAGAACCATACTCTTTGGTAAAGATATACTCACCAAAAAGATTAAGCATGAGTGAAAGCTTGTAATATCTTACTTTATGGTTCACTTCACGAAAAAGGGTTATTCTATAACTGCTTTGCATGACTTTTGCTTTTATTTGCATTACTCTTGTTGTGAGGGTTAAGAAGTGTGCACTTCTTAATTGCGTACAACTCTTTACCTTTTGTAAAATAGATACTTGCTATTTTATACCCTGAGTCTTTTTTTACAATGACAGGTCTATCAGCATTACATGTAAATGCAACATTGTTATTAAAAAGTATCTTTTTTTTCTTGACATCATGAATATCTTGCAGTAAGAAGATTATATTAACTGCAAGAAGAAATAGTGCAAATAATCCCAACTCTTTATTTTTTGTGCCAAGGGCGTAGAGAACAAGTATCAAGTTTAGAATTATAAAACTATTAATATACTCAAACATTATCTCTGCTCGCACATATCAGCTCGAATCATTAACGAATCTTTTATAAAGTACAACCCATCAACATTCCAGCCATCTTTTTGACTGATACGATAGAGATTATTGTTGTTTGTACATTCTAATACTGTGTTATTCTTTGCAAAGGCATTTGTATTTTCTTGGGCATTTTCTTTATTATTATAAGCAACCACAAAAATGGATATGATTGCCGTAATGGCTATTGCATGAATCACTTTTAAAAGAGATGGTTTTGATCCATCCAAGCTAAGACTTCCATATAATGTATATATGATTAGAATCAACAACATAACAGCTTTTATCATATCTAGGTCTATAAATGCAAACATCTTTTTTTCCCTTATTTTACATACTTAATAACATCTATATCATCTTGTATCGCATCAATCTTTTGTTCTATGGTATCTAGCTTTTTGGATAGTGTTATATCTGCTGAGTCATGCAACAGTGCATTGTATGTTTG
>JAMOOV010000157.1 GCA_027065125.1 Campylobacterales bacterium
GAGAATAATCTATGCCAAGTTCACACACTATCTTAAAAATCTCTTCATCCGATACAAATTCCGCTATCGTTTTATAACCCTGCTTATCGGCAAAATTCTTTATCGTTTCAACTATATTCAAGCTACTTTTATCCGTAGCTATATTCTTGATAAGGCTTGCATCTATTTTTAAGTAATCAGGCTCGTATTCCAAGAGTCTTGAGAAGTTTGAATATCCACTGCCAAAATCATCTATGGCTATCTTTACGCCCAACGATTTCAGTTCCTTTATAAATTTTTTTACTACATTAGTATGCTCAATACCTTCATCTTCCAAAAGCTCAACAACAAGATATTTTGCTATATCTCTATCTTCTTTCAATCTTTCCAATATATCGTTTCTAATGTATCTATCTTCTATATCGATAGCCGAAAGATTTAAGGATGTCTCCTTTTTTATCTTTTTTGCCATATTTAAGGTGTGATTAAGCACGATACGCGTAATTTGTTTGTAGTATTTACTTATCTTTGCAACCTCTAAAAAATCATAAGGCGTATGCACATTACCTTTACTATCTATCAATCTAACCAAAGATTCATATTTTTCGATTTCTTTTGTTTTATTGTTATAAATAGGTTGATAATATGACACAATCCTGTCGTTATTTATGGCATCCTTAATCATTTTTAGCTTCTCTATGTTTTCTTTGGCTTTTTTATGAATTTCAAGTGATAATTTATCCGCCCACACCACATCTACTTTTTCTTTAATCGCCTTTTTTATACCCAATCTGGCGTTTTCCATTATATTGTTTTTTTCAAAAGCAAAGCTAAGTATAACATCTACATCGTATTCATATCCATCAAATTTAATAATGGTTTTCTTTACATTATCTTGGAAAATCTTTATATCTTCCAAAAATTTATTTATATTTTTAGACTCGTCATACTCTTTTAAAAATACAAATTCTCCGTTTCCTATATTGAAACTATATTCAAAACTGCAGCCTTTAGGGAAAAGATTTATTGCCTTTTTAAAGAACTCTTCTTCCATACGCTCTACAGTTTTTGTGTCGTATAGATTTTCCAAATTTTCATAATCCTCTATCTTGCAAAGTAGCAATACAGGCTTTTCTATCTCTTCTATCTTATCCCTTAATAGTTTTTTGGGATTCATTATGTCTGTTATGTCGTGCCTTACTGCAATATATTCAATTATATCGCCATCTTTATTTAAGACAGGAGCTATGGTGGCTTTCATATAAATTGCTTTTCCATCTTTGGTTCTATTCTTAATAATACCGTACCATATTTTTTTACTTTTAATTGTATCCCAAAGATTTTTAAACACAGACTTGGGCATATCC
>JAMOOV010000158.1 GCA_027065125.1 Campylobacterales bacterium
CAAGTAAAGCACAGTTTAAATCATTGTCTATCTTAAAAACTATATTGTATTTATTTGTAAAATACTTTTTTATATTCTTAGTTTTGATAGATATATTTGGTGAAGCTAATATCTCTCCTTTATTTACCTGTCCGGCAAAAGATATAGCTACTTTTTTAATACTTCCATTTTTTTGCAAAAATTTTTCTATAAACTCAACAAGATCTCTTTTTTTGCTTCGTATCTTGCCTTTTTGCTTACAACACTCCCATCTAAGCCAAGTACCGCCTATATCTATATACAAAGATGCCATATTTAAACCCTTACTCTTTAACTCCGACAATCATCAACTAAGCTTTGTTATGCGGTACAAAATTTGCCTGATCTCTTCCATTTTTCTTAGATATATACAAAGCTTCATCAGCTCTTTGTATCACATCTTCCACACTTTTATCATTATCATAAGAAGAAACACCTATACTACAAGATATATTACCTACGATTAAAAAATTTGAATTTTTGATAGAATTTTGTATCTTGTTTGCAACGATCATAGCATTTGGCAAATCCGTCTGTAAAAGCAAAATCACAAACTCATCGCCTCCCCATCTAAAGACAAAGTCAACCTTTCTTATATGTTTTTTTATAACATCTACAACTTGTTTCAAAACAATATCTCCAACTTGATGACCATAAGTATCATTTACATCTTTAAAATGATCAACATCACATATCAAGATAGAGTATCCTTTGGTACCGTATCTTTTTATGCGATTTTCTTCCTGATTGATAATTTCATAAAATTTATTTCTATTGTATGCTTTAGTAAGAGAATCAGTCATTGCCATATCAATATATTCGGTAGCATGTTCTGCGATCTTTATACATTTTCTTGAAAAATCCATCCATTTATTGTATATAAGCCTTGTTATATCACTTTGAGTCAAAATCCCAATAATATTTTCGCCGTCAGACACCACGGCTCTTTTAAAATGTTTATTTTTAAGATATTCGACCGTATCTTTTACGGTAAATTCTTTTGGAATAGTTTCCAAAGGAGTTGTCATATACTCTCCAACCGGTTTTTTTAAGTCCGATTTTTTTACAAATATTTTTAAAATATCTTTTACTGTAATGATACCTACGGAAAAACCATTTTCTTGGACTATAAGACAGTCATCTTTTTTGTTGCCTATCAATCTAATGGCATCTATCATTTCCGTTTTTGCAGAGATAAATTTTACAGGATTATTGAAAATAAAATTCTCTATCTTTTCAAATTGTGCCAATTCCGCAGGATCATAATTTGCTATCAAATCACTTTTTGAAACAATCCCTATCATTTTACCCTCGTCTACTA
>JAMOOV010000159.1 GCA_027065125.1 Campylobacterales bacterium
AGTTTCACTGCGTTTGCCCCTATCTCTTTTGCGGCACGAATACTCTCTTTTGCTATTTCTATCTTGCCTCCATGGTTGGCGCTGAGTTCTGCAATGATAAAAACACCGTCTCTTGTCAAGTCAAAACTACCTATTTTCATTGTATAACTCCATATATAGGATCTCTTTTGTCTCTTTGTATTGCTGGAAATGAAATCTGTTGTAGAGGGCTATTGCCTTTGTGTTATTCTTAAACGCAGCAGCATAGAGCCGTTTGAGCTTTAGATGCCCAAAACCGTAACGGATGATGTTTTGCATCATCTTTTTCCCGACTCCATGGAGTGAGGGATTTGCGTAGAGTCCTATCTCTGCAGAGCCTGTTTGCAGGTCAATATCTGTAAAATCAATAACACCGAGGGCATCTTTGTTTTCATAAAGCAGGAAGTAGAGTGTATCTTTTTTGTTTTGGAGTGCATCGATAAATGCTCTATGCTGCTTTAGAAATATCAGCTCTTGATGGAACATCCATTTGCGTATGTTTTGGTTGTTTCTCCAGCTTAGAACTATCTCTTTTTCCGCATCGCCAAGCTCTGTAAAGTTTTTGAGTGAAAAGCTCATAACAGCGCTTCTTTTACTCTTTTGTAGAGTTTTTTCTCAGAGAATGCTCTCAGGATACTGTAGGAGTTTTTTTCCAAAAAGGCGATCATATCGTCTTGATTTGCAGCAGTACGGATCGCTATAAAAGGGAGCTTCATAAAAAAGACCTCATTGAGTGTAACGCTGGGTGTAACAATGGCCAAATCACTCTTTGCCATCAGCTTGGCAACTTTTGTAGAGTCGACATAGAGTGTCACCCACTTCTTGTTTTTCACATAGCGTTGCACTTTTTCGAGCTCTTTGTTTGCAGAGCTTGTGACAAGAGAGACTTTGATATGTTGGAAGTTTTTTAAGATTTTTAAAATCGGGATATTGAGTCCGGCAGTATCAGCTCCGCCCATGGCAATAAAGATATGTTTTGTTTCTGTATCTTTTTTATATTTTTTCTGTTTTGCCTTGTAAAATTCATCACGCAAAAGAGTGTACTTTTTCCCACATCTGAGCTTGCACCCCTTGGGTAGCAGTTTTTTGTACCTTTTCTTGTCGGCTGAGATATTGTGATTGAGGAGAATATCGCAATAGTGCTTCTCATAGGTGTCATCTACAGCGAGAATCTTTACACCTGTTTTGCTTTTGAGATACTTCTCTGTTTTGTACTCTATATCGTAGTTGTCTATAATAAGCAGATCAATATGCAGATTTTCGATAAGTCTGCGCAGCTCTTTTTTTGCGTTTGATCGGAGTATGTGTAGTTTGTAGCC
>JAMOOV010000160.1 GCA_027065125.1 Campylobacterales bacterium
GTTTTAAAAGTGGGGCAAACGGCAAAAGATATGGGAATTCGTATCAGCGATTGTGGTCTTGGTCAATTTGGAAAACTTGAAAAAGGAGAATATTCCAAAGAGGCTTACGAGAGAATGAAACCATTTTTAAATAAAGACAATAAAATAGTATGCAAAAAAGCAAGAGAAGCGGCGGCAGGTATAGGGTTAAAGAGAGTTAGAGGAACCTTGGAAGTTAAAAATATAGATGTAACTTTTTGTGAACTTGGATGCTTTAAAGAGAAAAAGAGAACAAGACTCTATGTCAAAACAAAAACTTGGATGGAAAATCAAAGAAAAGAGTTACTTTTCGGAAAAGGAAAAACAGAAATATTGATAGAGATAGAAAAAACCGGTTCCATAGCAAAAGCGGCAGAAAATCTTGGCATGAATTATAAAAAAGCTTGGTCGCACATAAAATTGTTACAAAAAAATCTTGATGATATTTTAGTTGAAACGAAAAAAGGTGGAGGAGATGATGCAGGGACAAAGCTAACACCAAAAGCTATGGAATATATTTCAAAATATCAACAACTTCAAAAAGATATAGAAGAGTTTGCCAACAAAAGATTTAAGGAGCTTTTTTTAAAACCAAGAGGAGACAGGAAGTGAGTGAAGTAAAGATAACAAAACTTGATATATTGTCGTTTTTTGATGCTTATAGGATAGCTTTAGAGGGGGCTAAATGTACTCTTTCGAGCGAAACGGTGATGCTTGATAATACTCTTGGTAGGGTTTTGAGCGAAGATTTAAAGGTAGTGAAAAATACACCCTCTTTTAACAACTCCGCACTTGACGGATTTGCTTTTAAGAGTGAAGATGCAGGTAAAAAGCTAAATATAGTAGCTACGATATATGCCGGGGATAAGCAAAAAGAGATATTAAAAGAGGGCGAATGCTATAAAATTATGACCGGTGCAAAAGTGCCAAGCGATGTTGACACGATTGTTGCCATAGAGGATTGCTTGAATGTCGAAGAAGACTTTGTTGAAATTCCATCCAATGTAAAACAGGGCAATGCCTTAAGATTAAAAGGAGAAGAGCTTAAGGTCGGAGATATGCTGTTTGAAAAAGGTGAGAAGCTTGATTTTTCACATATTGCTCTGCTCGCATCTCAAGGCATAAGTGCTGTGAAGGTTTATAAAAAACTCTCTATTGCCGTCGTATCAACAGGTAACGAATTAAAAGAGCCATGGGATAGTGCAAGCGAAGATGAGATATACAATGCCAATTCTTTCGGGATAATGGCACTTTTGAAAAAGTTTGATTTTGAGCCATGTTATGTCGGTTTAGTGCCGGATGATTTTGATAAAACGGTTGATTTTATAAGAGATTTAAAAAGATATGATGTGATTATAACAACGGGCGGTATCAGCATGGGGGATGCCGATTTTTTAAATGAAGCATTTGAAAAAAACGGATTAAAGAGCTTTTTTCACGGAGTAAATGTAAAGCCCGGAAGACCTACTATGATGGGTATCATGGGTAACACCTTTGTTATGGCGATGCCGGGTAACCCACTGACTACTTTACTAAATGTATTTATATTAAGCATTCCTGCACTTTTGAAACTTCAAGGCTCAAATAGATGCTATCTTGATGTGATAACAGCGAAAAACACAAAAGAGTTCAAATTTAAACCAAATAGAAGTGACATAGTTCTTGGAAAGTTGGAAAACGGGAAGTTTTATGTCACAAGAAACAATAAGATAGGCTCCGGTATGCTCTCTCCTCTAAACGAAAGCAATGCGGTTGCCATCATGGGAGAGGATAAGAGTGTAGCCAAAGAGGGGGAAATGTTAAAAGTAGTCCCTTTTGAAGCTATTTTTACCGATAAAATGATCGAATTTGCAAATTAGTATATATCATTTTTATAATAAAATATGCAAAAAATGCACATCTTTTAAGGAACAAATGTGAAAAAAAAATTTGTAATTAGCATTATAATCTTTGCCATAAATGCAACTTTTTCTTTGGCGGATGAGAAAATTGTAGTATTTCATGCAGGTAGTCTAAGTGTACCTTTTTTGCAAATTAAAAAAGCATTTGAAACAAAATATCATAGGTACAATGTAATTTTAGAATCAGCAGGAAGCAGAGCATGTGCAAGAAAAATAACCGATATACATAAACCAGCAGATGTGATGGCAAGTGCGGCATATAAAGTCATAGACAATCTTTTGATACCCGATTATGCCAAGTTCAATGCCCATTTCGCAACAAACGAGATGGTTATAGCATATACGAAAAAGTCTAAATTTGCCGATAAGATTAATTCTAAAAATTGGTCTAAAATATTTTTAAAAAAAGAGGTTAAGATAGGTCACTCAAATCCAAACTTAGATCCATGTGGATATAGGGCTATATTGGTAACCAAATTGGCGGGAATTTACTATAAGATACCCAATTTTTACGAAAAACTTATGGGATATGGAGATAGTTATACTGCAGGAGAAGAGAATAGAAATAAGATAATAATAAGACCAAAAGAGACTGATCTTCTCGGACTTTTAGAAGCAGGAGCTTATGATTATCTATATATCTATAAATCAGTAGCTAAACAACACCATTTGAAGTATATCACTTTACCTCCAAAAATTAGTCTAAAAAGTAAAAAATATACCTCTTTTTACAAACAAGCTATATTTAAAATCACAGGCAAAGAACTTGGAACTTGTATAGTCAAAAAAGGAAGCCCCATGATATATGGTATAACAATTATACAAAATAGAGAGAAAAATTTACCAAGAAACAAAGAGGGGAGCATTAAATTTGTCAATTTTATTCTTGGTCCTCAAGGACAAAAGATTATGGAAGAAAATGGGCAAGGAGTTATAAATCCACCGGTTATCACCGGAGATGCCTCTATATTGGAAAAATAATGCTAAAAGTAAAAAATCTGTTTTTAAAAAAAGGAAGTTTTGTCCTTGGAAAACTATCTTTTGCAATTGAAAAAAATTCATATTTTGTAATACTTGGAAAAACCGGCAGCGGGAAGACAATGCTTTTGGAATCTCTTGCCGGTATCCAAAATATCGAGGGAGAGATATATTGTTCCGATGAGAGAATGACTCTTTTACCTCCTGAAAAAAGAAATTTTGGTTTTGTTTATCAAGACTTTGTTCTTTTTCCAAATATGAATGTAAGAGAAAATATAACCTTTAGCAAAAAATACAAAAAGATTGAAAACAAAGAGACTCTTTTAAAAGATTTGGTTGATTTTTTACATATCGAAAGTATTTTAGATAGAGATGTTGAAACATTAAGCGGTGGTGAAAAACAAAGAGTTGCCATAGCAAGAGCAATCTTTTCAAGGCCCAGACTTTTACTTTTGGATGAACCTTTGAGTGCTGTTGATCCTACCTTTAGAAATGCCATCATGAAATCTTTAAAAGATATCGCAAAAAGATATGATACTACCATCATACATGTAACCCACAATTTTAGAGAAGCTTCATATTTGGCTGACAAAATAGCCGTGATGCTTGATGGCAGAATTTTACAAATAGGAAAAAGCAACGATGTTTTAAACAACCCAAGTACTCTTGAAGTAGCAAAATTTCTTGGATTTAAAAATATTTTCGACAATTCTCTTTTGGGATTTAATCAACCCGGGAAATATTTCTCCATAGATCCCAATAAAATACTTTTCTCTTATGATAATATCGATAAAGAGTACTGTTTTAAATGCAAAATAGATAGAGTTATGGGCATAACGGATCACTATAAAGTTTTTGCAAAAGTTCAAAATAAAACTTTTTTTGCAAAAGTGCCAAAAAACATGTTTAATAAACTTAAGCTTGAAGAAGGCAAAGAGTGCTTTTTGTACATAGATAAAAAAGATATAGTTTTTATGTGAGGTGCAAGTAAATGAGAGATAGAGGATTTATATTGATATTTGTATTTTTAAGCTCTATAATAGTGCTTTTTCTAATGGTGCCATTACTAAAGCTTTTTGCAAGTGTCGGACTTTTTGATATCGTAAAGACTCTTCAAGAAAGAGATGTGTATGAGAGTATTTTTTTGACTTTAAAAGTTGCTTTATATGGAGTTATTTTTGTTTGTATTACCGGTATCCCTTTAGCATATCTTATAGCAAGATATGAATTTTGGGGGAAATCTTTATTAGAATCCATGCTTGATATTCCCGTAATGGTGCCTCATACTGCAGCCGGCATTGCTTTGCTTGTAGCATTTGAAAATGGCTATATGGGTCAAATTTTTAAATATTTTCATATTGATTTCATAGATACAGCCACCGGCATCATGAGTGCTATGGTATTTTTATCTGCCCCTTTTTTGATAAATGGAGCGAAAGAGGGCTTTAAAAAAGTTGATGTCAAGTATGAAAGAGTAGCCAGAACTCTTGGAGCAAGCAGAATGAGTACATTTTTTAGTATCGTACTTCCAAATTCTAAAAACGATATCATAAATGGTGCTTTAATGATGTGGAGTAGAGCTTTAGGGGAGTTTGGAGCAGTTGTTATCATCGCTTATCACCCCATGGTTGCACCTGTGCTTATATATGATAGATTTAATAATTTCGGATTGAAATACTCTGCACCCGTAGCAGCAAGTATGATATTTGTATCTATGATAATTTTTCTAACAGTAAGATATATCAATAATAAAAAAGGTAGCCATATTCGTACAGGAGAGTTGGCTACCTTTGAGTAAAAATTAACAAGTATAGTATAAGTTTCTACTATATGAAAAGAGTATTTGTAGTTTTCCTCAATGGCACTCCTTTATTTTTTTTATATTATAATTATATAAAAAATTTTGCTATAATACTGTCATTTACATGACACGAATATATAAAAAAATAGCTTATAATCTATCTAAGGAGTAAAATATGGAACTTTGCAGAATAAATATAGATGGCTTTGAGATAGATGAAATACTAAGCAAAGAAGATGTAAATAAATTTGAATATTTAAAATTTAAAAAGGGAGAGATAAAATATCCCGATGAATATACAAAATTGCTTATTTTCAAATCAGGTGAGGCAAAAGTTTCTATATTGCAAGATGGAAAAGAGTTTATACTATATTTTTTAAGTAAAAATAATATATATGTAATGTATGAAAATAGCATTATGGAGTTTCTTGAAGATAGTGAAATACTCTCTTTGGATGCAAGAAAATATCCAAAAGTTTTTAACAATCCAAGATTTTGCAATCTTGTTTTAAACTCTTTTAAAAATATCATGATGCTTGAAAAGGAGATAATCAAAGGTTTGGTATTTGATAATTGTAGAAAAAGGATAATATCATTTCTGATAAGCATAGCAAATACCAATGGCAAAATAAGATCAGATGGCATTGAGATAGATTTGGAATTAAAGATAAAAGAGTTGGCAAATTTTATAGGTTCTCAAAGACAAACTGTATCAATTCTTTTAAATCAACTTATAGATGAAGAAGTGGTAAAAAAACTGGATAAAGAAAAGTATTTAATCACCAATTTTAAAAAATTAAAATCTATGGCATAGTTTATGGCGAGAGGGTGGAGGAATCGAACCCCCCTTCGTAGCCGACACCGGTACGAACATCGGGTTTGAAGCCCGTGGTGTCCACCAGGATCACATACCCCCCATATACCAATGGATTTTACAACAAAATCACTTATAAAGAGTTAAAATTTTTTAACTTTTTATAATATCAAAATAAAACCACTATACAGTAATACCTTCTCCTACAATAGCTATATTAAATCTTTTGATCACAACTAATCAAAACCGGAATATCCATATCTAACCTTTTTATCTCTTTTATAGATTCTTCCCTAAAAATTCCATTATATACTATAGAATACAAAACTTTTTTCCCATCTCTTCTTGAGGATAGAAAACCTGCATTTTTTAATATCTTTAAATGTCTCGAAAGCCTTGATTGAGACATGTTGAAACTCACTTCAAGTTCACATACACATATCTCGTTGCAAATAGATAAAAATCTCAATATTTTAACTCTTGTTTCATCTTTTAAAGCGGATACTATTTCTAAAAATTCATCCATTTGTATCATCCTTCAAAGATAGTTTTTACATTTTTCAAAGTAAATATAAGTGTTACAATCCATATCATAAACAATAACAAAAAAAATGAAAATCCCAAAATATTAATTATTTCAAATTTAAATATCTTATAAATAATATGAGTTGAAGCAGTATATGCACCAAGGGGAAATATAAATGCCCACCAAGACAACGAATAGTTAAGTTGAGATTTTGTAACATATTTTAAAGTTATTATAACTGCCATAACAAACCACCAAAGCCCAAACCCCCAAAAAATTAAAGAAAAAACATAAAATGGTTCTTTGACGGTTATAAAAGAACTTTGGCTAACTATATTGATAAGAGCTATGTTTCCGGCACCTATAGGTCCTAAATTGATCCAAATGGTAGGTGACAATGTTCCAGGAAGAGGAGAGTGCAGTATCAATCTATATACGATGATTGACAACAAAGCCATATATATAAAAAAGCCTGCTCCAAAACCGAGAAAATTGACCACAGTTATCAACTCTTTTTCATACCCACAAGATATAGGTTCAAAAAAAGCCCCTGCAACCGGTATAACTATCAATCCCACCGGAGGGATATACCACCCCGGATTTATATGCGAAATAGTTATATTTTCGTGTGTAAACATTATAGTAAGAATCAAAAAAGAAAAAAACACCGTCAAAGAAGATCCTGCAATCCAAAAAATTTTTGAAAACCAAACGAAGTGAAATATATTGATAAAGCCTCCGGAAATCACCAAAGCAGCCACAGCAATAGTGGGATAAAATGATGATATAACAGGATGACATAAGTCAGCTTTTGCATTTTTAGGAAAAAATATCCATCTTGCTATCCAAAATATTAAAAACAGAAAAAAGAGGGAAAGATTGCACCAAAAAAGTATATGTGCAAACTTTAATAAATATGGAAAATAACAACTAAACATTTTGCAACATATAGCAAGAATCCCCGTTCCCATAATTGAAGCAAACCAAGAGGGAGCAAAATTTTTTATATATACCATTACCCATCCTTTCAATTTTTTTGCAAATTATATAATTTTGATATTTATATATCAACATATTTTTATATGTAAATATATTATAAAGTTTTTTATAAGAATGCTAAGTGAAAAAGTCAAATTGTATGTCATAGATGTAAAATTTCTTTTTTGTATTTCAACAAATTTTTAGACTATAGATTATATAATTTTATAAATGCTGTAGGTCCAAGGTTTGGATACACATGAAATAGGCATATAGACTACCGCTTATCTTCATCTTCAATAAACAGCAAATTC
>JAMOOV010000161.1 GCA_027065125.1 Campylobacterales bacterium
AAAAAGGTGGTACCTGGGGCCGGACTCGAACCGGCACGGTATCGCTACCACCAGATTTTGAGTCTGGCGTGTCTACCAGTTTCACCACCCAGGCATATATACCAAAAAACTAAAATAAAATCTTATAATTTTATTGCTTAAAAACTTGTTAAAAACAAGTTTTTAAGCAAATTTGGGATTATTTTTTAGCTACTGCTTCTTTAAGCTTCTTGCCTACTTTAAATTTAACTGCAGTTGTAGCAGGAACATCAACAACTTTATCAGTTCCGGGAACTCTGGCAGTTCTTGCAGCTCTTTTTGAAGTAGAGAATGTACCAAAGCCTATGAAACTTACACTTTTTTCAGCAGTTAATGCTTCAGTTAAAGTTTCCAATATTGCATCAAGTGCAGCATTAGTATCCTTTTTTGATAATCCTGCCTTTTCGGCAACTGTTTGAATAAATTCAGCTTTTTTCATTAGCAATCCTTTGGAAAAATATATTTGAATAGATTGTACAGTTTTTTTTCAAAAAAGACAATAATTTTTTTAAAAAAATTAAAAAAAAATAGCAAAAAGTCGATTTTTTAGCATATAGGTAAACAAAAAGTATCCATTTTGTGCTTGGGAATTAAAATTGCTTGTAAAACAATGTCAATATAAAAAGGAAAAATATGAGAATAACAAACCAATTATTATATAGTAATTTTGCAAGAAATTATCAAAGAAGTGGTAACGAACTCAATAAATTAAGTGCTCAAATATCTTCAGGTAAAAAAATACAAGACAGTTTTGAAGATAGTTCTGTTTATATTGATGATACAAGGTTGGAATATGAAAAAACAACTTTATCACAGATAAAAGATAGTTCTCAAAGTGCACAAGAATTTGCAAATAATTCAGATAGTACACTAAATGAATTTACTGATGCTTTGTTGCAATTTAAAACAAAGCTTATTCAGGCTGCTAGTGGAATAAATAGTCCGACTAATTTAAATGCGATAGCTAATGATCTTGAGGCGATAAAACAAAATTTGATAGATTTGGCTAATACTTCTATAAAAGGACAATTTATTTTTAGCGGTACGGCATTTTCAACAAAGCCTATAGATGCAGAGGGAAATTATCACGGCAATGATAAAGAGATAAGAGCAACTACGGGAGCTGAGTCTTCGTTGCCTTATAATATAGACGGGAATTCTCTCTTTTTGGGAACTGACGGTGATTATAAAAAGATGGTTTCCACCAATGTTAAGCTATACTCAAATAATGAAGATCAAGCTATACTCAAAGGTAGTGATAACATAAAAGATTTGATGGAAAATAATGGTACAAAAAATACGGCAGATAATAATACTGCATATTTTTATATTCAAGCTAAAAATAGTGACGGGAGTTCTTTTAAAAAGAAGATAGATATAGATACATCAGAGAGTGTAGACACTCTTCTTGGCAAGATACAAGATAGTTTTTCTCCAAGCGATAGTGTAAATGTTGCACTAAATGACTATGGTCAAATAGAGATAACAGATAAAACGAATGGAAACAAATCGTTGGATTTTAGTATGATTGGTGCGATTGACGGCAATGCGGGTACGGATGATATTGATGATTTTAATAGCGATGTAAATGTTGTATCTTTTGTTAAGAGTAACTATTTGTCCTCGCCCGATGCGGCAAACGAGGATGTCTCTTTTGATAGAAATTATTTTGCAGTTGACGGAGATAGTTTAACTTCAAATGTTTCTCAAATAGATAAAACGACAAATAGTTATGCAACTTCAAAAACAAAACTTGTTGATGGATCTGGGTTGTCTACTCTGGATGGAGAAACTCTTTCTTTAAGACTTGATGATATTGATGGAACAACTCACAATGATATTAAAATAGATTTTAAATCTGATGGATCAACTTTTTCAGTTGGTAGTGATACATACGATATTTACGATGCTGAAGGAAATAAAACAGATTGTGATAATATGACTTATAAACAACTATGTGATGTTGTTTCAATGGTTACCTCAAACCATCTTCCTGTAACAAATGATAAAGATGGTTATGATAATGCTGTCGAAACTGCAAGATATGCTGTAGATGTATCCCTTGATTATAAAGGTAAACTGCAAATAAAAGATAAACTTAATGCCTCTACAAAAATAAAATTTTCCATGTATGACAGCTCCAGTGATGATTTTGGCTCTGAAAATGGTAATTCTTTATCCTTTATGTCTAACAATGCTATAACTATAGATGAGCCGAGTGTTGATTTTTTTAAAGATTTGGATCAAATGATAAAAGCTGTTAGAGAAGGAAAATTTTCTATGGATGATTCTTCTGAGGGAGATTCAAGAAATATTGGTATAGAAAATTCTATAAGAAGACTTGACCATTTAAGTGATCATGTGGAAAAGGAGCATGCTAAGATAGGATCTTTGTCTAAAGCACTTGATACATCATACCAAAGGAGTGATCTTTTATCTATACAAGTGCAAACTCTGCAGTCCCAAGTAGCCGATGTTGATATAGGTGAAGCTTTGGCAAAATATAATCAAATAAGCATCAGCTATCAAGCAATGTTGTCAACGATAGCAAAAGTTAATTCAATGTCTTTATTAAATTATATGTGATATAATATAGCTATAATTTTTAAAGGATTGATTATAGTTAAAGAGATATTATTTATACTGTTTTTGGGTATTGCACTATTTTTTGGACTTTCAACGGCTTTGCTTGATGCTTCAACAGTTGGGAAAATCGGTCATATCATAGGTTTGTATAATAGAGAGTATTTTGGATATATATCTTTTATATATCCATTTTTGCTTATTGTGCCAGCATACTATTTTTATAGATATACTTTTAAAATTGATAGAAAAATAGAAATTACTCTATCTGTCATCCTACTGTTTTTTGTCTTATTGATGTTTCAAGCCGTAGTAGTAGAGGGCAAGATGGACGGATATATAGGTAGCTATATAGATAATTTTATCTCTAATTTTGTAGGACTTGGCGGTCTTTGGATTTTTATAGTAATGAGTTTTTTGCTATCTATGGTAATACTTTTAAATGCCTCTTTGGGGGAAGTTTTTAGGATATTTGTAATTGATAGATTTATGGAAAATAAAGATAAAAAACAGAATAAAAAAACTACCATTACTCATAAAAAGAGTAGCATTAAGAAACAAGATAAACCACAAGAAAACTCTTCCGAAGAGAAACAAGAAATAAAATTGGAAGATAAAAAGCAAGAGATAGCGATAGAAGATGAAAAGCAAAAAAGTAATGTTACAATACTTAGTGAAGTAGAAGAAAATAAAAAACTTTTGCAAATGATAGATACAAGCGAAGATAGTGAAAAACCAAAAAATTTTAAACTTCCTCCAACCTCTTTTTTAGAGTCACCACCCAAAAAACACAATATGGTAAATGAGGCTGAGATAGATAAAAAGATAAAAGATTTACTCAGTAAATTATCCAAATTTAAGATAGAAGGAGATGTAGTAAGAACTTATACCGGTCCGGTAGTAACGACTTTTGAGTTTAAGCCCGCACCTCATGTGAAAGTATCTAAGATATTGACATTGCAAGATGATCTCGCTATGGCTTTAAAGGCTAAAACTATCAGGATACAAGCACCGATACCGGGAAAAGATGTGGTTGGTATAGAGATACCCAATAAACATATAGATACGATATATCTAAGAGATATCATAGAGTCTAATCTCTTTCAAAAATCATCTTCTCCTTTGACTTTGGCACTCGGTAAAGATATAGTTGGCAATCCCTTCTTGACCGATCTAAAAAAACTTCCCCATCTTTTGATAGCAGGAACTACCGGAAGTGGTAAAAGTGTAGGTATAAATGCTATGATACTGTCACTTTTATATAAAAATTCACCCGACAATTTAAAGCTTATCATGATTGATCCCAAAATGCTTGAATTTTCTATATTTAATGATATTCCTCATCTATTAACACCTGTTATCACTGAGTCGAAAAAGGCTATCATAGCACTTGCCAATACGGTTGCGGAGATGGAGAAAAGATATAAAATAATGAGTAAAACCAGAACAAAAAATATAGAGGGATATAACGAAAAAGCGAAAAAAGAGGGTTTGGATACTTTTCCCTATATCGTAGTGGTTATAGACGAGTTGGCTGACCTTATGATGACAAGTGGAAAAGAGGTGGAGTTTTATATAGCAAGATTGGCACAAATGGCAAGAGCTAGTGGTATACATCTCATAGTAGCTACTCAAAGACCGTCTGTTGATGTTGTCACCGGACTTATAAAAGCAAATTTGCCATCAAGGATAAGTTTTAAAGTAGGTCAAAAGATAGATAGTAAAATCATACTAGATACTATGGGTGCAGAGTCTCTTTTGGGCAGAGGAGATATGCTGTTTACTCCTCCGGGTGTAACGGGACTTATAAGACTTCATGCACCATATACGACGGAAAGTGATATCGAAAAAATAGTAGAATTTTTAAAATCACAAAGAGAAGTTGAGTATGATGAGAGTTTTTTAAGAGAGAGTTTAAACGGTTCATCCTCATCGTCCGAGGGTGAATTGGATGAGGAATTTGATGAACTGTACGAAAATGCAAAAAATGTCGTTTTAACTGATAGAAAATGCTCCATAAGTTATATACAGAGAAAATTACAAATAGGCTACAACAGAGCAGCAAGGATAGTGGAACAACTTGAAACCATGGGTGTGCTTTCTGCTCCAAATTCTAAAGGACAAAGAGAAATATTGTAACAAAGATATTGTAAATTTCGATTTTTATCTCAAATTTCTCCAAAATCAGATATATTTTGATAAAATACATTAATTATATATCAAAGGAGATTTTATGAGTATAATAGAAGAGTACAAAGCTCACACAAAAGAGAGGGTGGCTCTTGGTGTGCCGCCGTTGCCATTAACTGCAAAACAGACTGCTGAACTGGTAGAGTTGTTGAAACTTGATGATATACCTGAAGAGAAGTATCTTTTAGATTTATTTAAAAACCATATAAGTCCTGGTGTCGATGATGCTGCTTATGTTAAAGCAGCTTTTTTAAATGCTATTATAGTCGGAGATGCTCATTCAAAAGCTATAGATAAAGTTGATGCTGTAAAGTTGCTAGGAAGAATGCTTGGCGGATACAATGTCGCACCTATGGTTGAAGCACTAAAGAGTGAAGATGTTACAGTTGCCCAAGAGGCTTGCGATCAGTTAAAAGATACACTTTTAGTGTATGATTCATTTAATGATGTCAAGGATTTGATGGATGAGGGAAACAGCTTTGCTAAAGAGCTTGTAGAGTCTTGGGCAAATGCCGAGTGGTTTACAAAAAGAAAATCACTTCCAAAAGAGATAAAATTGACTGTTTTTAGAGTGCCGGGAGAGACAAATACTGATGATTTAAGTCCTGCAAGTGAAGCTTTTACAAGAAGTGATATACCTCTTCATGCAAATTCTATGCTTGTAGCAAAAATGGACAATCCAATAGAAACTATAAAAGAGTTGAAGAAAAAAGGAAACCCGATAGCTTATGTAGGTGATGTTGTGGGTACCGGAAGCTCAAGAAAATCAGCTATAAACTCAGTACAATGGCATATCGGAGAGGAGATACCGGGAGTTCCAAACAAAAAAACCGGAGGAGTTATCATAGGCTCCATAATAGCTCCTATATTTTTCAATACTGCAGAAGATAGCGGTGCATTTCCCATAGAAGCTGATGTTCAAAAGCTTGAGATGGGTGATGAGATAGTTGTAAAACCATATGAGGGAAAGATATATAAAAATGGTGAAGTCGTAAGTGAATTTGAGATAAAGCCAAACACTTTGCCGGATGAGATAAAAGCTGGTGGCAGGATACCTCTTATCATAGGTAGAAACTTGACTGCAAAGGCAAGAGAAGCTTTAAAAATGGGTGAAGATAAGATATTTGAAAGACCTATTCAGCCTGAGGGCGATGGTAGCGGATATACTCTTGCTCAAAAAATGATAGGTAAAGCTTGTGGTATGGAGGGTGTGAAGCCCGGTATGTACTGTGAGCCTATAGCTACTACCGTGGGTAGTCAAGACACCACCGGAGCTATGACCAGAGATGAGATAAAAGAGTTGGCGGCTTTGAGTTTTGGTGCTGATTTTGTGATGCAGAGTTTTTGCCATACTGCAGCATATCCAAAGCCTGCAGATATAAAGCTACATCACACTCTACCCGACTTTTTTATCAAAAGAGGCGGAGTTGCTTTGAAGCCGGGTGATGGTGTTATTCACTCATGGCTCAATAGATTTTGTTTGCCGGATACCTTGGGGACAGGTGGCGATTCTCATACTAGATTTCCTATCGGCATTAGTTTTCCTGCGGGTAGTGGACTTGTGGCTTTTGCGGCAGTTGCCGGAAGCATGCCTCTAAATGTACCTGAGTCTGTACTTGTAAGATTTAAAGGTGAAATGCAACCGGGAATTACTTTGAGAGATATGGTAAATGCTATACCTTATTTTGCTATCAAAAAAGGTATGCTAACTGTTCCTAAAAAGGGTAAGATAAATGAATTTGCCGGTAAAATTTTAGAGATAGAAGGACTTGAAAACTTAAAAGTTGAACAAGCCTTTGAATTAAGTGATGCATCTACTGAAAGAAGCACTGCAGCTTGTGTTGTAAACCTAAATAAAGAGCCGGTTATCGAGTATCTTGAGTCAAATATAGCCATGATAGAAGCCATGATAGAAAACGGATATGAAGATGCAAGAACTTTAAAAAGAAGAGCTGATAAGATGAGAGAGTGGATAGCCAATCCTACTCTTTTAAGAGCTGATAAAGATGCAAAATATAGTGCTATACTTGAAATAGATATGAATGAAGTTACAGAGCCGATACTGGCTTGTCCAAACGATCCCGACGATGTTGCCACTTTAAGTGAGATATTAAGCGACAGCAATAGACCAAACGGTAAGATAGATGAAGTATTTGTTGGAAGCTGTATGACAAATATAGGTCTTTTTAGAGCTTTGGGAGAAGTTTTAAAAGACGAGGGTGCAGTACCTACAAGACTATGGGTAACTCCACCTACCAAGATGGATAAGAAAACACTTGTAGAAGAGGGTTACTACTCCATATTTGGAACGGCCGGAGCTAGGACGGAGATACCGGGATGCTCTTTGTGTATGGGAAACCAAGCAAGAGTTGCTGATAATGCAATAGTATTTTCAACAAGTACGAGAAACTTTGACAATAGAATGGGAAAAGGTGCACAAGTCTATCTAGGCTCATCAGAACTTGCTGCTGTTACGGCACTTCTTGGAAGACTTCCGACAAAAGAGGAGTATCTTGAGATAGTACCTAAGAAGATCACACCGGAAGTTAGAGACAGGATATATAAATATCTTGATTTTAGCAAGTTGAGCAAAGAGGAAGTAAAAGAGATGCTTGGATGACATAAAAGGCGGATTTTCCGCCTTTTATAAATTTATACAAATGCTTTGTTTGTGGATTATGAGCTTTGCTTTAGTGAGGGGAATTTTCAGGTGAGAGATAAAATTTTAAAACTTTTGAAAAAAAATCATGTATTTCTTACAGGCGGTGCCGGGGTAGGAAAAAGTTATCTATCAAGAGAGATTATCAAAGAGTACAAAAAAAATTCGAAAGAAGTTGTTATACTTGGGAGTACCGGCATAAGTGCCGTTGGTATAGGCGGACAAACCGTGCATAGTTTTTTTGGATTTGGGATATGTAGCAATATAGATGAGCTTGTTGTTCAAGATAGGAAAAATAGACAAAAGATAAAAGAGATAAAAAAGATACTCCAAAGTTGTGATTTGATAGTTATAGACGAGATAAGTATGATAAGTGCGAATCTTCTTGATATGATAAGATATAGGGTTGAAAACTCCTCATTTGAGGGTTCTTTTCTGTTTGTTGGAGATTTTTTTCAGTTACCTCCTATAGTTCAAAGAGACAATTCTCTTTTGGGCGGTGGGGTTTATGCATTTGAAAGTGTGGCATGGGAAGTTTTTGACCCTGTTAAGGTAGAGCTTTTTGAAATGAAAAGAACAAAAGATAAAAGATTTTTTCAAATGCTTGGAAGGATAAGAGTGGGAGAGTTGGATAGTGAAGTGTTGGAATATCTTATAAATCTATGTAAAAATAGTTTTATTTTAGAGAGCGAGCCGACATTTTTGTATGGTAGAAATTTTGAAGCCAATGAAACAAATATAAAAAAACTTTCAAAACATCCTCAAAAAGAGGTATCTGTAAAAGCAAAATTGGATTTGCACAAAAAAAGAGTCTCTAAAAATAGAGTACAAAGTTGGATAAACTCTTTGCCTGTAGAGGAGGAGTTGAGATTGAAGGTGGGAGTGCCTATACTGTTTACATCGAATAGATGGGGAAAGTTTGCAAACGGAGAAAGAGGAGTGCTAAAAGAGATAGGTGATGATTATCTCATAGTTGAAAAAAATGGAAGAGAAATCAGAGTGCAAAAGCAAGATTTTGACTTGATAGAGTATAAAGCCGATGATAACGAAGGCATAAAAGAAGTTTCTTTGGCTACCGTGAGCCAATATCCTCTAAAACTTGCCTATGCTATTACGATACATAAATCTCAAGGTATGAGTATAGAAAATCTTGTCTGCAATATAGATCGTATATTTACAAAAAGTCAATTTTATGTAGCGATAGGTAGAGCAATAGAACCGAAAAAACTATATATCCAACACAATAAACCAAATATTCAAAATCATTTTAAAAATATCATAAAAAGTGATGAAAGAGTAAAAACATTTTACGGACTTTAGTCGTTACTTTTTTCGTATAACGGTTTGATATATTTTTTTATCTTCGCTAAAAGAAGTTACTTCATATCCTTGTTTTTCAAACTCTTCTATAAGAGGCTCAGGTCTAAAGTCGGATATGATTTTTAGAGTTTCGCCCTTATTTAATTTTTTCAATAGCTTATGTGCTTCAGCAAGAGGGTTTTTATTTTTGTCAAGAATTTCGTTGGCATTGAGTGTAAAAGTCGGTTTTTCATCCGCCCAAGAAGGTCTGTTTTCATCTATGGTTGTATTTGTTTTATCTTTCGTTTCTATCGGCTCTTGTCCCACCGCCGTTCTTAGTTTATTTAAGAGATCATAAGCATCCATGCCTCCTATGATGGCGGCCTGTTTGACTGTTGCAAGTTTGGCGAGTGTTCTTCTTAGGATAGGGTTGTTTAGCTTTTTAAATTTAGGATTTATGGAGATGAGTATATCTTTCATCCCTTTATAATCGTTTAAAAGTTCCGCAATCGTTGTATCCATCTTTATCTCTTTCAAAATAACCCCTTTAACTAAAAGATTTTGTAAATATATAATATCTTTGCTTAAATAAGAGTAAAATTATCTTGTTAAGAAAAAATTTATCAATATAATTGTACTATTTCGTTATATATTTTAGTATATAAGGCTTTTTATGGAATATAGTAATATTTTAGACTTTCATTCTCCAAATATTTTAGACAAAAAAATAGCCCTTTTGGAGGCAATAAAAAAGCATGGCTCTATATCCAAAGCGGCAAAAGCTTTGCCTATAAGCTATAAAGTGGCATGGGAGATAGTCGATAGCTTAAACAATCTCTCAAAAGAGCCTATAGTCTCTAAAGCCGTAGGAGGGAGCGGGGGCGGAGGTACGATACTCACAAGATACGGCGAAAAGCTTTTGGGGGATTATTATATTTTAAAAAAAGAGTATGAGAGATTTTTAAATACCATATCGCAAATCGACGATATAGCCGCCATAAAAAAATTAGCCCTTAGGATAAGTGCAAGAAATCAACTTTTCGGAAAAATTGTCGAGATAAGAAAAGATAGAGTTAGTGCGGATGTGGATTTTGAGTTAAAAAGCGGAGTGATTTTAAGATCAAATATAACTCTTGATGCCTTAAATGAGCTTGATATCGATATCGATGATGAGATAGTCGGTATCATAAAAGCTTCATCCATACTTATATCTACATCTAAAGACTTTAAGAGAAACATCAATGTTTTCGAGGGTCATATAGAGGATTTGGAAATCGGAAAGATAAATGCAAATGTTAAACTTCAGATAAACAATATAGACAAGATTTGGCTTACTTGCAAAAGCCCTCTTGTGGATGAACTTGATCTGAGTATTGGGAAAAAGGTTTTTATATTTATAAGACCGAAAAATATACTTATAGGAAAGTAACATGAGAAGTGTATTGATTTTTTTAGTTATATCAGGCTGGATATTTGCTTCTACCATAAAAGTAGCCGTGGCAACAAATGTCAGTTATGCTATGCCGGAGCTTATAAAAGCTTTCAATCAAACAAATCCCGATATAAAGGTACAAGTTTTGCTCGGCAGTAGCGGAAAATTGACCGCTCAGGTGCGAGAGGGAGCTCCTTTTGAGCTGTTTATGTCGGCAAATATGAAATACCCCGATGCTTTGTATAAAGAGGGTTTTGCCGTTGCTAAGCCTATGGTATATGCAAAAGGTGCATTGGCTTTGTTAAGTAGTAAAAATAGAGACTTTTCGAAAGGTATCATGCTTTTAAACGATAGTGCCATAAAAAAGATAGCCATAGCCAATCCTAAAACCGCTCCTTATGGTAAAGCGGCAGTTGATTCTATGAAAAAAGCGGGTATCTATAAGGAGCTAAAAGATAAGTTTGTGTATGCTCAAACCGCTTCTCAAGCGGTAGTTTATGCTATCATAGCCGCCGATATAGGTTTTGTGGCAAAATCATCTCTTTATAGCAAGAAAATGAAAAGATATAAAAAAGGTAGAAATTGGATCGAGATCGATAGCTCTTTATATTTGCCTATAAAGCAGGGGGTGGTATTGCTAAAAAACTACACCAAAGATAGTAAAAAATTTTATGATTTTATACTCAGTGATAGAGCCAAAAATATTTTTAAAAAGTTTGGATATAGAGTACAATGAATATACTAAAAGCAGTAGTTTCAAAGATAAATGGAGGGAACGGTTTGCATGTGATAGAGTTTGACTATCATAGTAAAAAACTCTATATGATGGGTTTGGAGTTGCCCTCCATTTCGGTTGGAAGCGAAGTGTTGTTGAGTGTCAAACCGACTCACTTATCATTGACAAAAGGATCGATCGAAAATATCAGTATGAGCAACATTGTAAAAGTCAGAGTAAAAGAGGTACAAAACGGAAAGATACTTAGTAAAATAGTGCTTGACAACGGTTTTGACGAGTTTGAAAGCATTGTAACTTTATCATCTTCATTGAGAATGAAACTAAAAAAAGATGATGAAGTTTTGATGCTTATAAATGCGAGTGAGCTTTTTATCAAAGAGGTTTTGTGATGTTTGAAATATTATCGCATATCAATTTTACTCCGTTTTTGCTCTCTTTCAAACTTGCATTCGTAACAACCGTGATACTTTTTGTCGTTTGTTTGCCCTATGCATGGCATCTATCTCAAACCAAATCCGCCTTTAAGCCCGTTTTAGAAGCTTTTAGTGCTTTACCTATCGTATTGCCTCCTTCTGTTTTGGGATTTTATATACTTTATGCACTCTCGTACAATTCTCCTATCGGAGCATTTTTTGATAAATATTTCGGTGTGAAGTTGGTTTTTGATTTTCCCGGACTTGTAGTGGCAAGCTCATTGTACTCGTTTCCCTTTATGTTACAACCTTTGCAAAACGGTTTTGAAGGGTTGGATAGGAATATACTTGAAGCCTCTTATATAGGCGGAAAAAGTAAACTCGAGACGATGTTTAAGGTGGTTTTGCCAAATATTAAAACCTCTATCCTTACAGCTGTTGTGATAACATTTGCCCATACAGTAGGAGAGTTTGGAGTGGTTTTGATGGTCGGAGGAAGTATCCCCGGAAAAACCAAAGTGGCATCTGTCGCCATATATGAAATGGTGGAGGAGATGGACTATCTCTCCGCTCATGTATATAGTGCCATCATGGTGGCTATCAGTTTTGCCGTTTTACTTAGTGTCTATCTGTTCAATAGAAAAAATGCTATAAAAGTGGGGCGATAACAGATGATAGAGATAGATATTTTTAAAGAGTTAAAAGGTGTCAATAGGGATATAAATCTAAAGATAAATTTAGAGGTGAAAAGTGCTACTTTTATATCCGTTACAGGAGAGAGCGGGGGAGGTAAGACAACATTTTTAAGGATACTTTCCGGACTCGAAAAGGCAAAAGGAAAGATAGTTGTGGACGGAAAGATATGGCTTGATAAAAACTTTGTTTTACCTCCTCAAAAAAGGGGGGTGGGATTTGTTTTTCAAGACTATGCTCTTTTCCCGAATATGACAGTTTTGCAAAATCTACTCTATATAAACGACGATAAAAAAAGAGCTGAACATCTTTTGGATATCGTGCATCTTCAAGAGTATAAAGATAGATATCCATCCACTTTAAGCGGAGGACAAAAGCAGAGAACCGCACTAATAAGAGCCTTTATGAATAAGCCGAAGATTATCCTTATGGATGAGCCTCTATCCGCACTTGATCCCGTGATGAGGGCAAAGTTACAACAAGATATTTTAGTTTTAAAAAGTGAATTTGATGCTACGGTTTTTATGGTAAGCCACGATCCAAGCGAGATATATAAACTTTCAAACTATGTGATGGTTATAAAAGAGGGAAAGATGCTCTCGTTCGGAAAGCCTAAAGATGTGCTTTTAAAAACAAGCGGTTCTCAAAAACTCTCTTTTGAGGGAGAGCTTTTGGATCTTGTTAAAAAAGATGTCATATATGTCGCCATTATAGCAATAGGACAGCAGATAGTGGAGGTGGTTCTAAGCGAAAATGAAACAAAAGATTTAAAAATAGGCTCAAAAGTAAGAGTTAGCACCAAAGCATTTACACCGATAGTGAGCTAGAGTTTTCTAAATTTACTATTTGGTACATTTGTCTTTATATTTTTCTATATCCATACCATATTTTTTAAATATTTTTAGCAAGTCCAGCCTATCTTTTTCTTTTAATTTGCAATAAAATTTTTTCTCCTCTTTATTTAGAATTTTTGCTCCGTGTTCAAGCAGTATTTTAACATTGTCAAATTTTAGATTGAAAAGAGCTATATTTAACGGATATACTTTGAGTATTTGCATATCGGCAATTTTATTGATATATCTTTTTGCTTCTGTTTTTAGTATCAATTTTAATATATCAGGATTGGAGTTTGATGCAATCAAAAGAGCATTGTTATTATCCCTGTTTTCGTATAGTGTATCGGCACCGTGCTCTATCAGGGCTTTTGTTATTTGATAGTTTTGATTGTAAATCGCTATAAATAAAAGCGAAAAGCCTTTTCCCCATTTTTTTGAGAATTGATTTGGATTTGCCCCGTTTTTTAGTGTCGATAAAGCCTCATCGGTATCATTATTGTCAACGGCTTCGACGAGAGTTGTGTTACAATCTTGAGAAATCTTTGCAAAAGCCTCTTCTCTTTTTGGATTTTTCAGATAGCATTGTATACCTATATCTTTATACTTTTCATATAATGCTTTTGCTTTTGTGAGATTTGTATCAAGATAGTAGCAAAGTTGTAAATTTTTTGATAAATCTTTTATATCTTTTTCTTTGATAAGAGAGGTGTTGTCACTTTTTAAGGCCATATATAAAGCCGAGAGCTTATCGATATTTAAAAGTACTTTTAAAGTTTTTTTGCAAGATGGATTGTTTTTGGCTCTACCATTTTTTATGGCTATCTTGCACTCTGCGATACTCTTTTGAGCTTTGGTTTTCGGAGTTATGAAGTATTTGAAATATTTAGAATTTTTTATGTAGGATATGGGGTAGTACTTGCCATACAATTTATACTCTTTATACTTTTGTAGATATTTTATAGTCGTTTTATCGGCATTTAAAAGGAGTTTAACAAGGGTTTTGTCGTCCGGCTTATAGCCAAGTTTTAAACATATGGTGCTATTTTGTTTATTTGAGTGTGAGCATTGCTCCGAAAAAAGCTCTTTAAAGGTTTGAATGAACTTATTATAATATTTTGAGTGTTCTAATATATCGTTTAAATCTTTATCTGTGATGTCGCATTTGTCGATAACTCTTTTTTTATAAAGCTCTTTAACTATATCGATCCTGCCTTTTTTTATAAGCGATACCAATATACCAAGATTTGCCTCTTTTACATATGGCAAAATCTTATCTTCGAGATTTTGTTTTATCGCATAGTAAAAGCCGATTTTTCCTACAGATTTTGTGTATCTTAAAAGTTTATCAAGATATTTGGGGTTATAAATGAGCGATAGAGTTACTGGCGATATTTCGTTTAATGAGCCTTTTTGATTGATTTTGAAAACTCTATCCCACCTTTTATAGCTATCTAATTTTAGAGGTCTGTTTTTTAAAATAGCATAGTGCAAGGCATTCCATCCGCTAATATATCCGCCGTTTTTTAAAAGTATCTCAACCGCTTTTTTATCTTTTTTGATGATTGCTAAAAACAAAGGAGTGATCTCTTTGAAAGGTAAAGAGGTATCAATATCGTAGCGGTTTTTGGTAAAGTTCCAAAAGTGATCTTTTGTATAGTTATCCAACTCTTTATAGTTTTTGCTTGAGAGAAGATCAAAAACTTTAGTCTCATTGCCATCTTTTATCTCATTTGAGTATAGTTTATAAAACTTTTTGCCCCAATATGTATCGTGCAGATCATCTATATTTTTGGCATGTTTATAGGTAATGCTGTAGTTTACTATGTCGATATGGTGCTGTTTTGCCAAGTTTAGCATATATTTTGCCAAATCCGGTCTATCTATCTTGGCGATAAGATATAAAAAGTGAACCGGATAGTCAAGATAGTACGGCTCTTTTAGATAGTCAATATGGCTTTTTAGTATATCTTTGCCTTTTTGGTCTTTTTTGAGTAAAAAGTATAGAAATATCTTTTGTTTATCGTTTAGGTAATATTTAAAGAGTATATTGCTTAGTTTTTTTTCGATAGGTTTTTTTCTTTTTGCATCTCTTGCAAAATTTCTGATAAATAAAAAAGTGGAGTATCTATTGCCTGCAAATTCACTTTTTGCCGAGTTTTCTTTTAAGATTTTTATGGTTTTGATGATATTTTGCTCTATCTTATTTTTGTATGCTTCAAAAGTTTTTTTATCGGCATTGGTTGTAGTCTGCTTGGCATATTCCTCGTAAAAAATAAAAGGATAGTTTTGATTTATCCCCGCTAAAACCATACCAAGAGAGTTTATGCCTCTTTCGTTCGTATCGTTAGGGTCAATTTTATCTATCAAAAAATTGACAAACTCGGGTTTGGCCAAAAAACTCGCAAACATCAAAAGATTGTCGCCTCTCTCATCCGTGCTATTGAAATCAAAATGTAATTTTTGTGCTTTTTTAAGGATATCAAGCCTATCGAACTTTATAGCAAGACTTAGGAGTTTGAAGCTATCTTTAGACTTGATAATGGAGTCGATTTTGGAGGAGTTGGAGTCTATAAATCCTTTTAACTCTTTGATGCCGCATGAATACAAAGATACAATAAATATAAAAGATAAAAGAGCGATCTTTTTCATATCTTAGTCCTCTATTTAAAAATGATAGGGTATATAAAGAGCTAAATCCTGCCAAAACCATAGCAAAGTGGCGGTTGATAACATGATAAGAATAAACAGCCATACTCCTTAATGACAGGAAAAAGCACAGGTACTATAGTTCGCTTTTATGAGTTTGTCTATAACCTTTTTTTTAAGCTCGGTCGGTATCCACTCTTTGATGCTTTGAAAGCCATCTCTGAGGCAGACTTCTACTATATTTGCTTTTTTGGGTAATTGCATAAAGATATCCTTGAAAAAAAGTTACAAGATAATTCTACTAAAATTTCAAAATAGTATCAATAGTATAATGCCAAAAATTATCCTATATACTCCGAAACTTACGAAAGTAAATCTATTTAAAAAGGATAAAAAGAGTTTCATGGTCAAAAATGCCACTATAAACGATATGATAAATCCGACGATCAAGGTCATAAGATTTTGAGAGGAAAATTCGTGATAATGTTTCAAAAGATCATATCCGCTAACCGTTAGCATAACGGGAAATGCAAGTAAAAAGCTAAATTCGGCACTACATTTTCTACTAAGTCCGCTAAGAAGTCCGCCCACTATCGTAGAACCCGCTCTACTGGTGCCGGGAATAAGTGCGAATATCTGAGCAAGTCCGATATAAAGAGCCTGTTTGTAGTTTACCTTTTCGATATCTTTTGTGTGATGCTCTTTCTTTTTGTAAAATTTCTCTATGATTAGAAATATAAGACCGCCTACGATAAACATAACAGCCACCACTTTGACCGAAAAAAGAGCTTTTATCTGATGTCTAAATATAAAACCAACTATCGCAAGCGGCAGGTATGCTAAAATGATCTTTTTCCAAAGTTCTATCTTTTTGAAAGTGAATTTATCTTTATAAAGAGCCAATACCGCTAAAATGGCGGCAAGCTGGATGATCACTTCAAAAGCTTTTATCTCACTACTTTGAGGAAGCCCCATAAATTTACTTGCAACTATCATGTGTCCGGTGGACGAGATAGGTAAAAACTCCGTAAAACCCTCTATGATACCGAGAATTATTGATTGAAATATATCCATTATTATTCTTTGGTTTTTAAAAATTCTATAATTGCTTCTTCGACTGTTGAGATTTTACTTGATGGAGTAAATATTTTTAAACGGTTTGATGCTACACCATCTCCTGTAATAATATTTCTAATCAAAGTTTTTTTGAAAAAGTCTATCAAATCAGCTTTGTTTTTCGTGTTAAATGATGGGGATTTTCTTGAGCCATATTGATTGGTTAATGTATCATAAATGATGAGGTATTCACACTTTTCAAAATCTCTGCAAAATTCTGAACTTATCCATTTTCCTTTTGATGTTATGGCGATTTTCATTTTATTCCTTGTAAAAAAATCAATTTTATCGAAAAATAGCTTTAAAATAGGTATAATCTCATAAATAGGATTAAACCCAAAGGATAGTTATGAAGAGATTTTTTATAGTATTGTTTTTCCCGTTATTATTATCTGCTCAAATGTTAAATGTTAATAACTTTACCACTGATCTATTTTCAAAGATAGACAAATCTCCAAAAGAGATAAAGTTATCATTGATGATAGAGGGTAGATATGTTAAAAATGAAAATTATAAAATCATTGATGCTTTAAATATAACTATAGGTAGTTTTTATGTAGAAGATTTGCTTACTTCAAAAGGAAAAGAGGCACTAAAAAAATTATTGATAAACTATGCGGCAAAAAAATATAGTGTTGATATAGATGATGTGTATATTCAAAAATTGATGATAAATCAAAATCCATCTACGAATGATATAGTGTCTGCTTTAAAGAAAGAAGGGTGCTGTAAATAATCAGCACCCTTGATAAAATCCTGAAAACAGAAGTACATCATCACTCTTTTTGTTTTCAAGGTTTTTGTCTATAAGATCGCAAACTATATCTCCTATAGCAGGAGCAAAGGTGATGCCAAGCCACCCCATACCGTTTGCATGTATGATATTGTTATACTTTTCATCTCTGCCAAAAAGCGGGATGTCATTAGGAGTCAATGGTCTAAAACCTGTCCAATACCTTATCTCTTTCATCTCAAAATCAACAATATATGGTCTTAAAGTATTTAAAATAGACTCAAATCTCTCCATTTTATAATTGTAGTCATAATTGCCAAGTTCCAATTTGCTTGTGATTCTGACACTCTCTTTTCTTGGTATAAATCCCAAAAATTGATCTATAAACAAAACGGCGGTCTTTGGTTTTAAGTCTTTATCCATCTTAAAGGTCATACTGTAGCCTTTAGCAGGAGTGAGCATCATGTCTAAACCGGTTTTTCTTGATAAAGACACATTGCTTCCGGTAGAAATGATAAAATTATCGGCTTCAAATTCCTCATTTTTGCTATAAGCTTTTACGGCTTTGTTATCTTTGTATTCTAAGTTTATAATCTCGGTATTTAAAATGAACTCAACACCTTTTTCCTTAAGAAGTTTGACTAAATTTTTCATAAGAAGTTCAGGGTCAAGATGGGCATTCCTGTTTAAAAAGATAGAACCTACTACTTTTTCATTTACACAAGGTATCATATCTTTTGTTTTTTCATAATTCCAAACTTCTCTGTGAGGGTTGTTTTTACACAAAACAGTTTCTTTTTCAAAAGACTCTTCATTTGTATAAGCCATAGCAACTCCGCTATGATGAAAGTCAAATTCAAACTCTTTTGCCATTTCTATGTAGTGCTGCATTGTTATTTCACCATATTTTTCAAAAAGAGCGAGAGTTCTTTTGACTCTTTGAGGATTGGCATTTTTGGCAAATAGATATAGCCATTTGATAATCTTTGTGGATAAAGAATCTATCATAAGCGGGCTTTTTCCTTTTAGCATTAGTTTTAAAGTACCTGCTATGATACCCGGTCTTGAAAGCGGAAGTTCATCAAATGGAGAGACAAGCCCCGCATTTCCGAAAGAGGCACTATCGCTAATATCACCTTTATCTATGACAGTAACTTGATAACCCTTTTTTGTTAGCATATAAGCACTCATAAGTCCAATTATTCCGCCACCTACAACTATAATTTTGCTCATTGTTTTTTCCTAATTATTTTGTAAAATATCATAATCTTCCGGTATAGTGTAATGAAAGATTTTATCATCAAGGATGAGGTTTGTTTCTTGATTGTAAAATTTTATCTCCACACTATTTCCCACTTTGTCTTTATATGTTATTTTATTTATTTTATCATCTTTTGTAAAAATTTTATATGTATTGTTGCAACATGAAGCTATATATATCCCATTTTCTTTTTTTGCAGATTTTAATATATTTAAAATTTTTGGAAGTTTTTCTAACTTTGAAAATATGACTTGTTCGAGTTCCGGCTCTATAATGATAACTTTTTTATTTAAAAAGTATAGAAATTTTTTAATGGGTTTTTTGTATATCCAAAGTGCTTTACTGTTTGATATAGCATAAAATTTTCCACTATAACTTATAGTTTGATTCTCTTCATTGGTTATATTTTGTATAAAATCGGTTTTGATAGAGTGGATATCAGCTATACTACCAGCAAAAATTGATACGACAATGGTAAAAAATAGTAAAATTTTTTTCAAAAATACTCCTTTAAGAGTGAAATCTATCACATAAAACTTAAAAATAAGATAAAAATTTAAATAATTGCTACTATTTTTTTGGATTTATAAAATCAAAATTAAAAATATGTTATACTCTCCCAATTTTGTAAAAAGGTTAAAATGATATGGTTTCAGGAGTGTTTAAAAAGATATTCGGAACAAAAAATGATAGAGAAGTAAAAAGATATGCAAAGAGAGTGGAAAAGGTTAATGTCTTAGAAAAAAAGTATGAAAAATTGAGTGATGAAGAGCTTAAAAATGCCTATCTTGAACTTAAAAAAGAGGTAAAAGAGGGTAAAAAGAGTCTTGATGATGTTTTGTATGACTCTTTTGCTATAACAAGAGAAGTTTCAAAAAGAACGATAGGTTTAAGGCATTTTGATGTGCAGATGATCGGTGGTTTCGTTCTTCATGAAGGTAGGATTGCAGAGATGAAGACTGGAGAGGGTAAAACACTTGTTGCAACACTACCGATAGTTTTGAATGCTATGCTTGACAAGGGTGTTCATCTTGTAACGGTAAATGACTATCTTGCCAAAAGAGATGCTAATGATATGAGTCCGATATATAACTTTCTCGGACTTAAAGTTGGAGTTTTGACAGCCGAATTGGAAGATGATGCTAAAAGAAAAGAGCAGTATGATGCCGATGTAACATACGGTACAAATAATGAGTTCGGATTTGACTACCTAAGAGACAACATGAAGTATTCACTTGAGGAGAAAGTTCAAAGAGAGTATCATTTTGCTATCGTGGATGAGGTGGACTCTATCTTGATAGATGAGGCAAGAACCCCTCTTATCATCAGTGGTCCGACTGACAAAACACTCGACAATTATAAAAAAGCCGATGCTATAGCAGTGCAATTAAAAAGAGCTATAAAACTTAATGAAAAAGGTGAAATAGATCCGGAAAGTGGCGATTTTATTGTTGATGAAAAAAACAGAACCATAACAATAACCGAAAAAGGTATCCAAAAAGCTGAAGAATTGTTTGGTATAGACAATATGTACAGCCTTGAAAATGCTATCCTTTCTCATCATCTTGATCAAGCTTTAAAAGCAAGAAATCTTTTTGAAAAAGATGTGGATTATGTCGTAAAAGATGGCGAAATCATTATTGTCGATGAATTTACAGGAAGACTTAGTGAAGGCAGGAGATTTAGCGAAGGACTTCATCAAGCTCTTGAAGCAAAAGAGAATGTCAAGATCCAAGAAGAGTCTCAAACTCTTGCGGATATTACTTTCCAAAACTACTTTAGACTTTATGAAAAGCTTGCAGGTATGACAGGAACCGCTCAAACGGAAGCTACGGAATTTTCTCAGATATACGGACTTGATGTTATATCCATACCTACTAATGTCCCTGTTATTAGAAAAGATATGAATGATCTTATATATAAAACCGAAAGAGAGAAATTTCAAGCGGCAATCAATACTATAAAAAAATTACATAAAAAAGGACAGCCCGTACTTGTAGGTACTGCATCCATAGAAAAAAGTGAAGTTTTGCATGAGCTTTTGAAAAATGAGAAGATACCTCACTCTGTACTAAATGCCAAGCATCATGAGCAAGAGGCTCAAATCATAAAAGATGCGGGTAAAAAGGGTATGGTTACCATAGCTACCAATATGGCCGGTCGTGGTGTCGATATAAAACTTGATGATGAGGTTAAAAAGCTTGGCGGTCTGTTTATCATGGGTACCGAAAGGCATGAAAGCAGAAGGATAGACAATCAGCTAAGAGGAAGAAGCGGAAGACAAGGAGATCCGGGAGCTAGTCAATTTTATCTTAGTCTTGAAGATAATTTATTGAGAATTTTCGGTAGCGATAAGATAAAAACTATTATGGAGAGATTGGGTATAGAGGAGGGCGAGTTTATAGAGTCTAAAATGGTAACAAGAGCCGTTGAAAATGCTCAAAAAAAGGTTGAAAATCTACATTTTGAGGCAAGAAAAAATCTTCTTGAATATGATGATGTGGCAAATGAACAGAGAAAGACAATATATAACTTTAGAAACAACCTTTTGGATCCGAATTATGATATAGGTAAAAAACTTGATGAGATAAGAGAAGAGTTTGTTGATTCGATTTTATTTAAAGCCGGTATTTTTGAAAGCGGTGTTAAAGAGGATTATGATCTTGAAAAAGCAGTTTCTTTAATAAAAGAGGAAATCAATGAAGATATAGATGTGAAAGAGTTGAAAGATTTGGATTATCAATCTCTTGTTGAAAAGATATGTACTATTTTAAAAGATAGATATGAAAAAAAGATGTCTGTTGTAGATGAAAAACAGAGAAACGAGATAGAAAGAGTGCTTTACCTTCAAATTCTTGATAATGCCTGGAGAGAACATCTCTATCAAATGGATATACTAAAAACAGGTATAGGGCTTAGAGGATACAACCAAAAAGATCCTTTGGTAGAGTACAAAAAAGAGAGTTACAATCTATTTTTAGAATTAGTTGATAGAATTAAATTTGAAAGTATCAAAACCCTTCATTTGGTGCAGTTAAGAGATGAAGAGGAAGAGAGAGAGCGAGAGAGGATGCAGCAGATATTGAACGAAATGCAACTCTCAAATGAAGATATAGAACTTTTGCATGAAAGCACTCTTGAACCGGAAGAGGTACATAATGAGCCTATAAGAGCAGAGAAAAAGATACCGAGAAATGCTCCATGTCCTTGTGGTAGCGGCAAAAAATATAAAAATTGTTGCGGTAAAAGCGGTCCTAAAAAAGGGATACTTGCCAGCGAACAGGCTTAGAAGGATAGAGCTATAATACTTTCATCATATCTTGTTAAAAAGTATTTGAGATTTGATAAAACTCAACCGTTTATAACGGTAAGTGCTGTTTTAGCTTTTGTTGGGGTTATGGTGGGGGTTATGGTTTTGATAGTCGCTATGGCTATCATGAACGGTTTTGATAAAAACTTTGAGGATAAGCTTTTTACTATGAATTATCCTCTTAGTATCTACCCTAAGACTTATAAAAATATAGATGAAAATCTACTCTTAAAGTTGAGAAAAAAGTTTCCGGATTTGAAATTTAGTCCGTATATAAACTCTCAAACTATCATAAAAAGAGGAGAGAAGCTTGAAGGTGGTATGCTTTTTGGTGTAAATTTTAAAGATGAATCAAAAATAAACTCCATAGTTAGAAAAGCGGTTAAAAATCGAAATATAAAAAGATTTGAAGTAGTTGTCGGAAAAGGTATCAAAGATATGTTTTTTTTGCAAAATGGAGAAAAGATAACTTTGATATTTACAAAAAATGCTCCTGCGGGATTTTCATTGATACCTACGATGAAAAGATTTAGAGTTGTGGGGAGTTTCAACTCCGGTCTTATAGCTTATGATAAGGTGTATATGTATGCCACATTGGACTCTTTGCAAAAGATTTTGCATTTTGCTCTAAATGAGTTTAGCGGTATTCACATATACTCTAAAAATCCTCAAGCAGATATAAAAAAGATACAAAAATTTTTGCCTGATTATGCCGGAGTTATAGGGTGGTGGCAACAAAACGGTAACTTTTTTGCAGCACTTGCTTTGGAAAAGAGATCTCTTTTTGTAGTTTTGATGTTGATTATACTAATAGCCTCTTTAAATATCATAAGTTCTTTGCTTATGATAGTGATGAACAGGAGAAAAGAAATAGCACTTTTGCTCTCTTTGGGAGCTACAAAAAAAGAGATAAGAGATACATTTTTTCGTCTTGGAATGGTGATAGGAGGAAGCGGTATAATTGTAGGGGTTGTTCTCGGTCTTGTGATAATGTATCTTCTTGGTTCTTTTGATATTATCTCTTTGCCTGCAGATGTTTACGGAATGAGCAAATTGCCTATAGATTTATCGTTGAGAGATTTTGTTTTAATAATTATCGGTGCAGTGGCTATAGTAGCTTTTTCATCCTATTATCCGTCAAAACAAATCAGCAAGATAGATATCCTTTCTACTTTGAGGGACTAAATATCCTAAAAGGTGTCTTTATAATTCTAAAGATGATATTAAATGGAGATTTAATAGCACTTTCGGCAAAGTCTGTTTTTATGACAGGATTGTCAAAACTGCCGAATATTTTAGCTTTTGAAGTAAATTTACCATTTTTGCCAAGAAGTATATAGCCAAGGAACGGTAAAGAGTTGATAGTTTTGCCCAATTTTTTTAGTATTGTTACCTTGAAAGTTAAATTTAGTTTTTTATTTTTTAAATTGATATATCCATTGCCTACGAGGGTTGAAAAATTATTTTTAAGAATGATATTTTTGAGAGTTAAAATATTTTTTGTATAATAAAAGTCAAATTTACCGCTATTTATCTTAAAGTTTTCTCCTCCTTTTTTAATGCTTTTTATAACACTATTTGCTATATCACATTTACCTTGAAAAATATCATTTTTTTCTTTTATATTAAATCTAAAAGTTCCTCCGTGAAATAAGTTGTGGTTGATTAGTTTGTTTAAATATTGTGAAGTTATAAAATTGGTATTTATATTTACTGTATTTGCATCTTTTGAATAAAAAATATGGTTATTTTTATAGATTGATGAAAAGATTATTTTATCTCTGTTTGTAAAAAATGAGAATTGATTCGTCGGTATAGACAATCCTTCTTGAAGATAAACAGTTGAATTATATGCTCTTAAAATCAAGGATTTACTTGAATTTGTATCCATATTTGTTTTATTTGCTAAATTAAATGATATATCTTTTGTATAAATATCAATTCTTTTTGTGATATTTAATTCCATATTGTTATCTTTTGTTTTGGCAAATATACCGTTTTTGTTAATTTTTGCCACTATATTAAACTCTTTTATGGGCTTCTTTTGTGATAAAAGTATATTTTGATTATGTTTGATATTTGCCGATAAGTTAAATGATTTAAAATGTTTTGTGTAGATATTTATATTGCCGTTGTCTATAGTATATCTTTTTAGCATAGGAGAGATGGGATATATTTTTTTTAAATTATTAAAAATAAAACTGCTGTTTTTACCCCAAAATTTCATATTTGCATCCAATGAAGGAAGTGAAATAGTACCTTTTTTGAAATTTATTTTGATTTTATCTTCTATATTTTTTGCATCCAATAAAAATTTATTTTTATATTTTACAGATAGCTTATTTATATCAATATTTCCTCTATATACTCTTTTTTTAGCATTAAATACTCCGGTAGTATTGATGTCAAATATATTTTGATAGGATAAATTACTATTTTTTATCGTTATTATATTGTTGTGTAAAAAGACATTTGCATATCTTGTTTTAAATTTTATATTATTGAAAAGTAAGATGGAGTTTTTTGTGACAAAGTGTCCTTTTGCATCTATGCTAAACGGAACGAATGGTATAGTCAATTTCAAATCAGCCGATGTCTTTGAAGCTTTTTGAGATAATGGCAGGGTTATATCAAATGCTTTTAAGATTTTTTTTACTTTATTGTCTATATAGTGTTTTGCTTTTATGTTTATCTCTATATATGCACCTTTTGTTAGTAGATTTGTTATCTTTACACTTGAATTTGTTAAATTTATATCTTCATAAGATGGCTCTGTAAGTCCAAAAATCAGAGAATCATTTTTTAAGCTAACAGTTATCTTTTTTATTTTTACTTTAGGCAGATTTTTATGAAATTCAACTTTTGCATTTTCAACTACAGCTTCTCCTCTTATCTGTTTTGGATAAAACTCTCCCGTTTTGATGTTTATTTTGCCAAATAGATACTTGAGATCATATTTTTGTGCTACTATATACTTATATATCCAATTTGAAATAATTTTATTTATATAAATTTTTTCATTTAAATAGTCCATAAAAGGTGCTATATTGTTCGATTTGATACCATAAAGGTAGTATTGGAGGATATTTTTATCAAGGGTAAGTTTTGCTTTTCCGTTTATATTGTGAGTAAAAAATGTACCATCATATTCATATTGTTTATCTGTAAGATTTACTTTTAAATACCCTATAAACGAAGCTCTATACGGTTTAATGTAAAGCTTTTTAATATCGGCTATAATAAAATTTTTGTTTGATAAAGATATATTTGACAGAAGATATATTTGGTCTGTTTCTAAAAAGAATAGATTTTTTTTATATCTTAATGATAATATATCATTTTCATATTGGATTTTCTTTATATCCAATTCACTAAAGAGAATATTAAAGTATTTTAAATAATTTTTGATAGACAGTAGTTGGCTTTTAGTGTCTGTTTTGGAATAATTTTTTTTGATTTTTAAATAGTCGATTTTTACAATGAGTTTTTTATCTAATTTTATGTATAATTTGTGAATATCGGCTTTAGGTAAAATTAGAGAGTTAATCGTGATGCCATGTAAAAGTAAAAAATAGATTATTAAGATAAGTGATATGATAAAAATAAACAAATATGATATTTTAGCAATAGTTTTAGATGCTATCTTTATCATTGCTGTATCCCTGCTTTTTTATTTATCAAAAGAGATAAAAACTTCTAAAGTTGTTTATATTCCTTCCGGTTCAATCAATCAAATTATAACATATCTTGAACAAAGAAACTTTGAAGTTTCAAGATTAGATAGCTTTTTAATAAGATTTTTCGGTTCACCTCAATCGGGCTGGATAAATATAGGTAAAATAAGACTTTCAAAAGGTGATTTTTTATATAGAGTTACACATTCGAAAGCCCCTCTTATTAGTATCGAGTTGATTCCCGGAGAGACTAAAGAGATATTTTTTCGAGAACTTTCCAAAAGATTAAATTTATCAGTAAAAAAACTTGAAAAATCTTATGATAATTTAACCGACATAAAAGATGGAGTGATTTTGCCAAATACTTACAAAGTACCAATGGGTATCAGCGAAAGACATTTGATGCTTTATCTTGCAAGAGGTTCTTTGAAAAAGCATAAACTTTTATCTGAAAAAATTTTTGGAAATTATGATAAAAAAAAATGGTTTGGCTACATTTCTATGGCATCAATCATACAAAAAGAGGCTGCATCCAAGGCTGATATGTCCGATATTTCAGCAGTTATTCATAATCGTTTAAAAAAAGGTATGAAGTTGCAGATGGACGGAAGTTTGATGTACGGATTGTATTCACATAGCAAAATAACTGCAAAAAGGATAAGGGAGGATAACTCCGAATACAATACATACAAGATAAAAGGCATACCCAAGGACCCGCTTTGCAGTGTCAGCCTTGAGGCTATAAAAGCGGCCATATTCCCATCAAAGAAAAAATATTTATATTTTGTAAAAGGAAAAGGAAAAAAACATTTATATTCAAATAGCTATAAAAGACATTTAAAAAATATAAGAAGATAATATGTTACAAAAAGTTACAAGAAAATCTTTAATAAAATAGTAATTGTGTAGTTAGGTAACATAAAGACTTTTTTTTTACATAATTGAGACCAATTAAAATTATTTTATGTTTACTATTATATACTTATATAATATTTTTTTAAAAGGATTTGGCAATGGGACAAACAATCGTTTATACTAAGATAGATGAGGCACCGGCACTTGCAACATACTCACTTTTTCCTATATTGGAAAAGTTTATCGGAAGTACCGGGGTAAATATAGAGCAAAGAGATATCTCTCTTGCCGGTCGTGTGATAGCAACATTTAGTGATATACTACCGGAAGATCAAAGACAACCAGATGAGTTGGCATATCTTGGTGATTTGGTGCAGAAGCCCGAAGCGAATATCATAAAACTACCAAATATATCAGCATCAATTCCTCAGTTAAAAGCTTGTATAGCCGAACTTCAAGAGCAAGGATATAAGCTTCCGGATTTCCCGGAAAATCCACAAACAGATGAAGAGAAAGCCATAAGAGAAAAGTATGCTACATGTCTTGGTAGTGCGGTAAATCCTGTTTTAAGAGAAGGAAATAGTGATAGAAGAGCTGCAAAAGTTGTAAAAGAGTATGCAAAAAAGCATCCCCACAGACTTAAACCTTTCGATAAAAATTGTAAAGCAAAAGTTGCATATATGGGAAAAGATGACTTTTATGACAATGAACAATCAGTCATAACAGATAAAGCGGGTAAAGTTACCATAGAACTTAACGGAAAAGTTTTAAAAGAGTTAAATGATGTTGAAAAAGATGAAGTTTTATCGTCATCTTTTATGAGTGCAAAGAGTTTATCTGCCTTTTTAGATGAAACTATAGATGAAGCTAAAAAAGATGATTTGTTGTGGTCTATTCACTTGAAGGCTACCATGATGAAAGTGAGTGATCCTGTTATTTTCGGATATGCGGTTAGAGAGTTTTATAAAGATGTATTTGATAAATTTGCCAAAGAGTTTGAAGAGATAGGTATCAATCAAGACCTTGGCATGGGTGACCTTGAAAATAAGATAAAAAAACTTCATAGAGAAAAGCAAGAGGAGATAGTTAATGCTATAAATGAAGAGTATGCAAAAAGACCAAATATTGCTATGGTCGATAGCGATAAAGGTATAACAAATCTTCACTTCTCAAATGACATCATCATTGATGCCTCTTTACCTCCTGTTATCAGAGAGGGTGGAAAAATGTGGAACAAAGATGGAGCTTTGCAAGAGACACTTGCTGTTATACCGGATAGATGTTATGCGACAATGTATGAAGAGATACTTGAAGATGCAAAGAAAAATGGACAGTTTAATGTAACCACTATGGGACATGTTAGCAATGTCGGACTTATGGCTAAAAAAGCTGAAGAGTACGGTTCTCATCCGACTACTTTCAAACCTGAAGAGGATGGGGTTATGGAAGTAAAGGATGAAGAAGGTAATGTTCTAATGAGCCACCAAGTGCAAAAAGGTGATATTTGGAGACTTTACAGAGCTAAAGATGTAGCTATAAAAGATTGGATTAGATTGGCTCATGAGAGAGCGAGTTTGACAGGGCTTCCTGCGGTATTCTGGCTCGATAGCTTTAGGGCTCATGATGCAAATATTATTAAAAAAGTGGTTCAGTATCTACCTGAGTATATCGCCCAAAAGGATATAGAGTATCATATAATGGCTCCTAAACAGGCTATGAGATTTACTCTAAAAAGGGTCAGAAAAGGGCTTGATACCATAAGTGTTACCGGAAATATCTTAAGAGATTATTTGACAGATCTTTTCCCTATACTTGAGCTTGGAACAAGTGCTAAAATGATGTCTATCGTTCCTTTACTTGCCGGTGGAGGATTGTTTGAAACCGGTGCGGGAGGATCGGCTCCTAAGCATGTTGAGCAGTTTTTGAACGAGGGTCACTTAAGATGGGATAGCTTGGGTGAATTCTTAGCACTTGCCGAATCTCTTAGAATGCTTTCTCAAAAAGGAGCCGGAGAAAAGGTAAAAGTTATGAATGATGCTCTTGATAAAGCAAATGCGGCATATCTTGACAATGACAAATCTCCGGGAAGAAAAGCAGGACAACCAGACAATAAAGCCAGCCACTTTTATCTTGCAATGTATTGGGCTGAAGCTTTGGCAAATCAAGATGAAGATAAAGAGTTAGCTGATAAATTTGCTCCTGTAGCAAAAGCTTTAAAAGAGAATGAAGATAAGATAATGGAGGAGTTTTTGAGTGTTGAGGGTAAAGCTCAAGATATAGGCGGATACTATCATGCTGATGATAAAAAAGCTCAAAATGCTATGAGACCAAGTCAAACTCTAAATAATATAATAGACTCTATAGGCTAATCCATACTATAGAGTTTTTGTGATACAATTGATAAATATTTATCAATTGTATCAATTAAGTCATGAAGGATATAAGTGGAAAGACAGAGTAAAGTTACAATAATCGGTGCAGGAAATGTGGGTGCCACGGTAGGCTACTCTTTAGCAATGCACGGCACTTGTCATAAGTTGATTCTTGTGGATAGAGATACCGACAGAGCAAAAGGAAAAGCTCTTGATATGTCTCAGGCTGCAGCGGCAACAAGAAGTCATACTATCGTAGAAGCAGCACAAAGTTATAAGGATATAGAAGATAGCGAAGTTGTAGTTATCACGGCAGGTTTTCCAAGACTTCCGGGTATGAGTAGAGAAGATTTACTTATGAAAAATGCCGAAATAACGAAAGAGGTTATCTTAAAAGTTAGAGAATATGCACCAAAAGCAATAGTTATAATGGTTTCAAATCCATTAGATACGATGACTTATGTCGCCTTAAAAGTGGGTAAATATCCAACAAACCAAGTGCTTGGAATGGCAGGTATCTTGGATAGTGCCAGAATGGCACATTTTATATATGAAAAACTCGGTTTCGGAGCAGGACAGATAAGAGCTACTACGATGGGAGGTCATGGGGATTATATGGTTCCTTTGCAAAGATACTCTACTGTTGCGGGTATTCCTTTGACGGATCTTTTAAAAGCGGAAGAGATTGATGAGATAGTTGAGAGAACAAAGCATGGTGGGGCTGAAATAGTCGGCTACCTTAAGACGGGTTCAGCATACTATGCTCCAGCAAAATCAACTGCTCTTATGATAAATGCCATATTAAATGATTCAAAACAGATATATCCTTGTGCAGTTTATCTTGACGGAGAGTATGGATACAGTGATATAGTGAATGGAGTTCCTGTAACACTTGGTAAAAATGGTGCAGAGGATGTGATTGAGATAAGTTTAAATCACTGTGAAAGAGAGCAATTTAGAAAAAGTATAGAATCTGTAAAAGTTTTAATTGATATTTTAAAAGAGAAGAGATTTTTAGACTAAAATCTATATAAATACTCGGATAAGGAGATGATTTTATGAGTAGAGAAGTTGAATTTAACGATATAGTTAAAAGTATTAAAAATATGATTATTCATACTGCTTACAATTTACCAAAAGATGCATTGGATGCACTAAATAAAGCTTATGAAGAGGAAAAAAGCCCCGTATGCAAAGAAGTTTTAAAACAAATTCTTGAAAATGCAAGGATTGCAAGAACTGAAGATAGACCTTTGTGTCAGGATACCGGACTTGCAGTATTTTTTGTAAAAGTGGGAGAAGATTTTAAAGTTAAGGGCGGTACGATAAAAGATGCCATAAATCAAGGAACGGAAGAGGGATATAAAGAGGGTTACCTAAGAGCTTCTACCTGTGATTGTTTTACAAGAGAAAATTTAAAAGATAAGATCGGTTACAATTTACCTGCGGTTATCCACTTTGATCTTGTGGAGGGAGATAAACTTGAGATAGAGTATGCTGCAAAAGGCGGCGGAAGCGAAAATGTCAGTCGTGCTACCGTTTTGGCTCCAGCTCAAGGAAAACCCGGTATTTTGAAATTTGTAAAAGAGGTTATCTCAAATGCCGGACCAAACCCTTGTCCTCCTATCATTGTGGGAGTTGGTATAGGTGGAACTTTTGAAAAAGCCGTCATATCGAGCAAACATGCACTCTTTAGGGAAGCCGGTACAAAAAATGAAGATTCTGAATTAAATGAATTTGAAGAAGAGATACTTGAAGAGTTAAATAAACTTGGTATCGGTGCTATGGGAATGGGTGGGACTAAAACGGTTCTTGCTGTACATATAGAAAGACAACCTTGTCATATAGCCTCACTTCCGGTAAGTGTAAATGTTCAGTGTCATAGTTCAAGACACTCTCATATAGTTTTATAAGGATTGAAAATGAGTAAAACATACCATTTGACAATGCCTCTAAGTGATGAGGATGTTGTCCAATTAAAAGCTGGAGATATAGTTTATCTAACGGGTATTATGTTTACTGCAAGAGATGCAGCACATAAGAAACTTGTTGATTTGATAGATGAGGGTAAAGAGTTACCTTTTGATTTGAAGGGTAGTGTTATATACTTTGTAGGGCCTACTCCTCCTAAGCCGGGTGATCCTATAGGAAGTGCGGGACCTACTACGAGCTACAGAATGGATGCCTACTCCCCCATACTTATAAAACATGGTCAAAAAGGAATGATAGGGAAAGGCAAAAGAAATCAAGAGGTAAAAGATGCTTGCAAAAAGTATAAAGCTGTCTATTTTGGAGCTACCGGAGGTGCGGGAGCTTTGATAGGAAAGACTATAAAAAGTGCCGAAGTTATAGCATATCCCGAGCTTGGACCTGAAGCTATAAGAAAACTTGAAGTGGAAGATTTTCCGGTAACTGTTATAAATGATACTTACGGAAATGATTTATATGATATGGGTAGATCTCAATATGAAGTTAAAGATTGAAAAGTAAACTATAAGAAAGGAGGATAGGTTTTGAATATACATGAATATCAAGCTAAAGAAATTTTTAGAAAATACGGAGTACCCACACCGAGAGGTAAAGTGGCTACTACCGTTGATGAAGCGGTAGAAAACGCCAAAGAACTCGGCGGTAATATTTGGGTTGTTAAAGCTCAAATACATGCCGGAGGTAGAGGTCTTGGAGGAGGAGTTAAACTTGCTAAGAGTCTTGATGAAGTTAGAGAATTGGCGGGTGAAATACTCGGAATGACTCTTGTAACTCATCAAACCGGACCTGAGGGTAAGCTTGTACAAAAAGTTTATATAGAAGAGGGTGCGGATATCGAGAGTGAATTTTATCTCGGTATGGTTCTTGATAGAGCAAAAGAGATGCCCGTTATGATGGCAAGTACCGAAGGTGGTATGGAGATAGAGAAAGTTGCAGCTGAAACTCCCGAAAAGATTATAAAAGTTGCTATAGATCCAAGCATCGGTTTTCAAGGATTTCACGGCAGGGAGCTTGCTTTTGGACTTGGGCTTCCAAAAGAGCAAATTGGTAAATTTATAAAATTTGCAAGCACTCTTTATAAAGTCTATATGGAAAATGATGTTGAACTTATAGAGATAAATCCACTTGTAAGAACCGGTGAGGGTAATTTTATAGCACTTGATGCCAAGATAGGATTTGACGATAATGCTCTTTATAGACATCCTGATATAGAAGCTATGAGAGATCTTAGTGAAGAGGTTCCGACTGAAACTGAAGCTAAGAAATATGGTC
>JAMOOV010000162.1 GCA_027065125.1 Campylobacterales bacterium
TCATCCAATCTCTTTAAATGAGCCAAAGAGTTTCCTTTGTTAAAATATTTTCTAAATTCCAAATCAGAATCATCACTTTTTATAGAGTTATAATACTTTAAAGCATCAGCATATTTTTTCTCTTTACAAAGAGAATTGGCAAGATTATATTGCAATTCTACATCACTTTTACCCTCTTTTAAAAGTTTTCTATAAAGATGCTCCGCCCTTTTATAATTCCCTTTTTCATAATACTCTTTTGCCTGTTTTATAGTTTGAAAGTCAAAAACTTTGGCTTGTAAAGGTGCAGGCGAAACATATAGACATAAAAACAGTAAAACCAAACCTGCTTCAACTTTTTTTCTATACATAGAACTAAAACCAAACAACATAAAGGATAGAGCCACCCACAATGGGTAGTAAAATAACTCTTTATATGTTTTTATCTTTTTCTCTCTTTTATCGGTAGCTTTTACCCTCTTTTTGATGCTATTTTCCAACTCTTTTATACTATTTCCACTATAATCCCCCACTATATAAGCCCCGCCACTTTGAATAGCCAAATCTTTTATCTTTTGATTTAATCTTACCACCACAATATTTCCATTTTTATCCGTCAAAAGTCCGTTTTGATCCTTTATTGTACTTCCTTTTGTAGTTCCTGCGGCATAGACATACACTTTTATATTATTTTCCTTTGCAAACTCTATCTCTTTTAAGAAGTTTTTATTGTCTCCTCCATCCGTAAAAAGAACAAGAATTTTCTCTTTTTCATTTTTTAAAAATTTATTTGCTAACTCAAGAGGAGTGAAAAGGTCCGTTCCTTTTTGATTTAGAGAATTTACACTAAGATTATTCACAAGATACTCAACAGTTTTGGTATCTTCACTAAGAGGAGAGACTAAAAATCCCACACTACTAAATGCAACCACTCCAAACCTTGCCTTTTTAAAACTGTTCATAAAGTCTATAACTCTTTTTTTAGCAAAACCCAATCTATCCGGATATATATCATTTGCCAACATAGACTTTGATACATCTATGCCTATCAGTATATCAACTGTACTATTTTTTATAATCACTTCACCCTTAGGTATAACTGGTCTTGCGAAAGCTACAACCATTAAAACAAGAGCTACAAATAAAAATATATTTCTACCTTTTTGTCCTATACTCCCATCACTTATCTTTAATTTTGCAATCATCTCTTCAGAATAGTATCTATCTATCTGAGACTTATTTGTAAAGATTAAGAAAAGTAAAAATATCAAAGGTATGAGTATCAAAAATAGATAATCCGAATGTAAAAATATCATACAACACCTCTTTTATTTATAAAATAGAGATATAAAAGTAAGAACATTATAGATAAAAATAGCGGATATTGGTATAGATATATTTTTTGTATAAATTTATTACTTTTGATTTCGCTCTTTTCAAGTTTATCTATCTCATTATAGATATCTCTCAACTGCTCTTTGGAGTTTGCCGCAAAAAATTTTCCTCCGGTTTCTCTTGCTATCTTTACAAGCTCCGCTCTATTGAAATCACCGTTTGCTCCTATACCTATGGTATAAACTTTTATCCCATATTTTTTAAGTAGTCTTAAACTGACATCAAAAGGTACGGTTTGAGTATTGTTTTCACCATCGGTTAACAAAATTACAACTTTACTCTTGGCATTACTTGATCTGAACAGTTTTCCACCAAAAAATAGAGCATCATAGATAGCTGTGTATCTATTGCCCGCCATTCCTACTTGCAAATTATCAAGAATTTTTAAAAGCATACTTTTATCGTATGTCAAAGGAGATGCCACATAAGCAAAGTCGGCAAACACTACGATACCCATTTGATCATGAACTCTTTTTTTGATAAATTTTCTTACAATCCTCTTTACTATTGCAAATTTATTGACATATCCAGGAGCATTCATAGAGCGACTAATATCCAAAAGAAGTCCTATCGCATAACCCTTATTTTTTTGAATTTCTATTTTATTTTCTATGACAGGAGACATTAAAGCTATGATAAGAAAAATCACACTCAACCATTTTAAAAGAGATATTAGTATGGATTTTTTTTGAGAAGTTTTTTGCAAAAGCATAGCATGGGGAAAAATGATAGCTTCAAACCTAATTTTGCAGTATATAGCACATACAATAAAAGGTATAATGGATAAAATAGCAAGAGGATACTCAAAGATGATACTATCCACAGCATACCTCCAGGAAAAGTTGCAAATACTTTTTACTCTCTTTACTAAACTTGGGAGGATTTTTTACATATTTGTATCTATCTAACTCTTTTAATAGTTGTTCAAATATACCTTTACTCTGTTTTGTATCAGCAACCTTTCTTGCATATTTGGTTATCTCATAAGCAGCTTTTTTAGAATCAGAAAAATCTATATTTTTCAATTTTGAAATATAGTATTTTCTTTTTGATTTTTTTTGATTTTTTATCATATTTAAAAGATATACTATACTAATTACTGATAAAATAACTACCAATAAAACAATAGATAAAAATATGTAGTAGCTAATATCGGGTATATCAACAATACCTTTTATATCTTTTAATTTTTCTAATCCTTGCAAGTCTACACTCCTGCAAACAATTTTAACATTTTTACAAAAGGATTATCATCGGTATAGACTTTTGTAAACCTTACTCTATTTTTTATAAAATGTTTATACAAAATAACATCATTTTTTATGATCATTTTTTTATACTCTTCAACCGTTTTTTTATCTAAATCCATTTGTAAAAATTTCTTACTTTCAGGATCCATCAAATGCAAAAAGCCCAAATCAGGAGGATTTTCTTCCAGTCTATCTCTAACTATAAAAGCAACAACCTCATGCTTTTTAGACAACAAAGAAATATCCACATCTCCTACAAAATCTCCCACTAAAAATATGATGGATTTTCTTTTTATCCTCTTTCTGAGATAGGATACAAGAGCTTTAAAATCCACCTTTTTACCTATCGGATTGAAATTTAAAATATCCTCCATAGCTTTATAAACACCGTAAATCTTTTTAGTAGGCTTAAGAAAACTCTCCTCTTTATCTGTAAATATCAAAGAGCTGAAATTATCTGAATTTTTAACTGATGAGAAGGCCAATAGGGCAAATATCTCCGCTATAACATCTTGCTTTAGTACCTTTGAGCCAAAATATACACTTCCTCCAAGCAAAGATACTATAACTACATTTAACTCTTTTTCCTCTTTAAATATCTTGATATAAGGTTTTTGTTTTCTTGCAGTTACTTTCCAATCTATCTTTCTAACATCATCTCCGAAGTGGTACTCTCTAAGTTCAACAAAATCAAATCCCTCACCCTCAAAGTGGGAAATATTATTGCCGGCTATCTCGCTAAAAATCTTTCTTTTAGTTTTAATGGCGATCTTTTTGAGCTTATGTTTGTTACTGTTTTTCATATCTTACCTATGGCATAGGAACTTTTTGGATCACTTTGTCGATAATATAGTCACTGTCTATACCCTCGGCTTCAGCCTCATAAGATAATATAATCCTATGTCTCATAACCTCTTTAGCCATATGAGCTATATCGACGGGAGTAACAAAATCCCTGCCTCTTAAAAAGGCATATGCTCTAGAGCCTTTATACAAATCTATAGAAGCTCTTGGACTTACTCCGAAATTTATATACTCTTTTATCTCTTCAAGACCATACTTTTCCGGCTCTCTTGTAGCAAATGAGAGATTTGCTATATACTCTTCAACCTCTTTGTCTATATGAATCTTTGCTATTTCTTTTTTGATCTTTTCTATATCCTCTTTGGTAGCCACTTGGAAAATACTCTCATAAGAGCCGTTAGCAACTCTTCTTGCTATCTCCACCTCTTCTTCTTTAGTGTTGTATCCCACAACTACTTTAAGCATAAACCTATCAAGCTGGGCTTCGGGTAAATTGTATGCACCCTCTTGTTCGACAGGGTTTTGAGTAGCTAAGGTCAAAAACGGTCTATCTATCTCAAATGTACTATCCCCTATGGTAACTTGCTTCTCTTGCATAACTTCCAATAGGGCTGACTGTACCTTTGCCGGGGCTCTATTTATCTCATCAGCAAGCAAGATATTTGTAAATACCGGACCTTTTTTGATCTTAAACTCATTATTTTTAGGATCATATATCTCCGTACCGACTATATCACTCGGAAGAAGATCTGGAGTAAATTGAACTCTTTTAAAATTTAAACCAAGTGATTTTGCAAAAGAGTTTACAGTCGTAGTCTTGGCAAGTCCCGGAACACCTTCAAGTAAGATATGCCCATCACACAAAAGACCTATTATCAAAGCTTCGACCATTTCATCTTGACCGATTATAACTTTTTTTATCTCTTTTTTTATATTATTGATTACTTCAAGCATAAGTTTCCCCCAAGTTATATATCACTTCCTTGTTAAAAAAAGTATAAACGAATTATATGGTATTAATCTAAATGTAAAGTAAATATAAAAATATCAAAAGTTTATTTTTGAGCAAATTTAACCAAGGCACTACCCCAGGTCAATCCTCCTCCAAAAGTATCAAGGAGCATTAAATCTCCATATTTTAAATTGTTGTTTTCAAAAGCATCATTTATCGCCATAGGAATAGATGCTGCAGAAGTATTGCCATATTTTGCAACAGTTACTACGGTTCTTTCTTTTGGAAATTTCAATTTAGCCCTAACATACTCTATAATTCTATAGTTTGCTTGATGAGGAATAAATCTATCTACATCCTCGGACTTTAAACCGTTTCTTTTTAGTATCTCTATAACATCTTCGGTCAATGTTTTGACAGCGATTTTAAAAGTTTCATTTCCTGCCATCTTCATAAAGTGCATATTTTTTTCTAAAGTCTCTTTTGATGCCGGATATTTTGAACCACCTCCTGGAGTTATGAGAAGATTTGAGTATTTGCCATCAGATGCCGCCATAACATCAACTATAGCCTCATTTTTATCTTCTGTTGATCCTATAACTGCAGCTCCGGCTCCATCACCAAATATCACACAAGTTCCTCTATCGGCATAGTCTGTTATAGCACTTAATTTTTCCGCACCGATAACAAGTATATTTTTCTTAAGTCCGGATTCTATAAAAGATTTTGCGATAGATAGAGAGTAAACAAAACCACTGCAAGCTGCAGATATATCAAAAGCCATAGCACCCTTTATGCCAAGTTTTTCAGCTACTAAACAAGCAGTAGAAGGCATACAAAAATAATCCGGACTAATGGTTGCAAGAATGATACAGTCTATATCTTTTGGCTCTATATTTGCTCTTTTGATGGCAACTTTTGCCGCCTCATAAGCTAAATCGCTTGTCACTTCATCTTTATCGGCTATATGTCTTACCTCTATACCTGTTCTTTTTTTAATCCATTCGTCACTTGTATCAACCATCTTTTCAAGATCAAAATTTGTTAATGTTTTTTTAGGCACATAAGCACCGATAGATTTTAAAGAAGCAAACATATATATTCCTTAACTATTTTTAGCTTTAAATTCCTTCAATTTTTCCTCTATATCTTCGTTTATTTTGGAATTTGAGAAATTAATAGCTTGAAAAATTGCATTTTTTATAGCTTTAGCATTACTTTTTCCATGACTTATGATAGCACAACCGTCAATACCTATCAAAGGAGCTCCGCCATACTCGGCATAATCAACCTGTTTTTTAAGAATTCTAAAAACTTTTCTCATCAATATAGCACCGGTTATAGCAAGAGGCGATTTTCTTACATTTCTTTTGATAATTTTAGAGATAGATTCCGCCACACCTTCACTTGTTTTTAAAAGTATATTTCCTACAAATCCGTCGCAAACAATGACATCCACAGTTCCGTCAAATATATTGTTCCCCTCGATATTTCCTACAAAAGCAGATAATGATTTAAGCATATCATAAGCCTCTTTGGTTACTTCATTTCCCTTAGAAGACTCTTCTCCATTAGATAACAATCCAACCTTTGGATAAGATATACCAAGCACATCTTTTGCATATGCTTCACCCATAACACCAAATTCAAACAAATGATTTGCTTTAGAATCAACATTTGCACCTACATCCAAAACGAGAGAAGATTTATTGTTAACCATGGTAGGCATCAAAGTAGCAATAGCAGGTCTTGTTACACCTTTGATTCTTCCGATTCTAAGTGTCGCCAAACTCATAGTTGCACCACTATGTCCTGCTGACACTACTCCATCAGCCTTTTTTTCTCTTACAAGATCCACGGCTTTATAGATGGAACTCTCTTTTCTTTTAAGAGCATCCGTTGCCAAATCTTTCATATCTATCACATCATCGGCTTCGACCACCTCTATACTATCTTTATACTTTAATGGTATCTGAGAAAGTATGATATCTTTTTTACCGACAAGTATAGCTTTAAAATCTCTCTCATCAAGTGCTTGCAATGTTCCTTCTATGATAGGAATGGGACCGTTATCCCCACCCATGGCATCAATTGCGATTTTTTGCATTAGTTACTTTTGTATTCGCCGGTAGTTTTATTTATATGATGAGGCATTCTCCAAGTACCATCGCTATCTTTTACGGGTCTTGGTAAAGTCAATTTATAGTGTGTTCTTCTTTTTGCAGCTCTAGTTTTGCTGACTCTTCTCTTTGGTACTGCCATTTTATTCTCCTTGTTTGTCTATGTTATTATATCATAAAATGATTTTAATTTATATCTCTTTTTGCAAAGAAAAAGCTTATCTCTATTTTTGCATTTTCTAACGAATCACTTCCGTGAACCGCATTGGCATCTATACTTTCTGCAAAATCTGCTCTTATAGTGCCTTTTTCTGCCTCTTTAGGATTTGTTGCACCCATTAATTCTCTATTTTTCAAAACTGCATTTTCACCTTCAAGAACCATAACTACAACCGGACCGCTTGTCATGAAATCAACTAATTCTCCGAAGAAAGGTCTCTCTTTGTGAACGGCATAAAAACCTTCTGCATCCTTTTTACCCAATTCAACTTTTTTCATAGCCGCAATTCTTAGTCCATTACTCTCAAATCTATCAATGATTTTACCAATAACACCTTTTTTGACGGCATCAGGTTTTATAATAGATAATGTCTGCTCCATAACTTACTCCAATGTATAAAAATATTTAAGAGACGGATAATACCAAATATTTGCTATAAAAAAGATTAAATGAGAAAAATAGATTAAAAAATGAGTCTAAGAAGAAAAAAGAAGTCGAAAAAATTCGACTTCTTTTATATGCTATTCTACCACAGGAGTACCTGGCTCTCCTCTGTTTTCTTGTTTTGGTTGATCGGGAGCCACACTAGGATCATCCCATACAATACATCCTTCAGTCGGACAAGCTTCAGCACAAGCCGGAACATCATTGTGACCAACACACTCTACACACTTATCAGCATATACATAGTATATTTCCTCTCCTGTTGGATTATCCTCATCATCAACGATAGCTTCAACAGGACACTCATCAATACAAGCTCCACAACTAATACATATATCTGTAATTTTTACTGCCATTTTCTCTCCTTATAAAATTTTAGAAAACTATATCAAATTTAAAATAAAACAGTTATTAAATCCCAAAATAGTTTTTGATATTATCAACCTTATCAACCTTTTCCCATGTAAATTCAGGCAACTCTCTACCAAAATGCCCATAACTTGCAGTTTTAGAATATATCGGTCTTAGTAAATCCAACTCCGTAATAATACCTTTCGGAGTTAAATTAAAAATCTCTTTTACACACTTTTCTATCTCTTTATCATCAATTTTTCCCGTACCTTCAGTATCTATCATGATGGATACCGGTTCAACAACCCCTATGGCATATGCTATTTGTATAGTAGCTTTTTCACAAATATCACTCGCAACAAGATTTTTGGCTATATATCTTGCCATATATGCAGCACTTCTATCCACTTTTGTAGGATCTTTACCGCTAAAAGCTCCTCCTCCGTGAGGACAATACCCACCATATGTATCAACTATGATTTTTCTTCCTGTAAGTCCAGCATCTCCTTGAGGGCCACCTATAACAAATCTTCCTGTAGGATTTATATGGTATTTGATATTATCACAATCTATCCTCTCCGGAAGTTCAGGCAATATAACCTCTTCTATAATCGCATCTTTAAGTTTTACATACGGAACATCAGGAGAGTGTTGAGTTGATACAACTATAGTATCTATAGCTTTTGGTTTTCCGTCTTCATATCTAACACTAACTTGGGCCTTCCCATCTGGTCTCAAAAACGGTAGCACTCCATTTTTTCTTTTATTTGCCAAACCAAGAGTTAATTTATGAGCCAAATATATAGGCATTGGCATAAGAGTATCCGTTTCTTTACAAGCATACCCAAACATCAAACCCTGATCTCCAGCACCTATCTCACCGTTTTCTTGATCAACACCTTGATTGATATCGGGGCTTTGCTCTCCTACACCGTTTAATATACCGGCACTTCTATAATCAAATCCAAAAGTAGCATCAGTATAACCAATCTCTCTGATAACACCTCTTGCTATATCTTGCAAAGGTGCATAAGCAACTGTTTTTATCTCACCGGCTATGACACAATATCCGTTTGAAAGAAGTGTTTCACAAGCAACTCTCGCTTTTTTGTCTCTCTCTATGATATAATCAAGCACCGCATCGCTTATCTGATCAGCCATTTTATCCGGATGCCCTTCGGTAACCGACTCACTCGTAAATAAAAAATCTTTACCCATTTTTATCCCTCTTAAAAAAATTATTTGCATTATATCTAAAAATATTTAAAATTACTTCTTGCATATAAATAGATTATTTTTTTAAAAACATATTCAATATAGTTATGATATAGTTTCATATGTAATAAAAATTATTATTTAGGAGAAAATATGATAGTTACAAATAAGGCACCAAATTTTACTGCTACTGCAGTATTGGGAAACAATAAAATAGTAGAAGATTTTAATCTTTATGAAAATTTTGGAGAGAAAGGTACTGTAGTATTTTTTTATCCACTTGATTTTACATTTGTATGTCCATCCGAAATCATCGCATTTGATCATAGATTGAATGAATTTACCGATAGAGGAATAAATGTAATAGGTATATCAATAGATTCACAATTTTCTCATTTTGCATGGAAAAATACTCCGGTAAATGAGGGCGGTATAGGACAAGTTAGATTTCCTCTTGTTGCTGATTTAAATAAACAAATAGCAAGAGATTTTGATGTTCTTTTAAATGAAAGTGTAGCTTTAAGAGGCTCTTTTTTGATAGATACAGACGGAACAGTTAGACATGCCGTTATCAATGACTTACCTCTTGGTAGAAATATTGATGAAATGCTAAGAATGGTAGATGCAATGCTCTTTACCAACGAATACGGCGAAGTATGTCCTGCTGGCTGGCACAAAGGCGAAGAGGGTATGAAAGCTTCCATAGACGGAGTTGCCGAATATCTTGACAAACATGCTGAAGAGTTATAGTATATTTTAGACGGGCATTTACTGTCCGTCTAATCTTCCAAAATCCTTTGAGCTAAATCAGAGGGTAAAATAGACAAACTTTTTTCTACTATTTTTGTATCCCCATGCTCAATAAATTTATCTTCATACTCAAATGATACTATTTTTATGTTATCTATAGAGTTTTCGTTTAAAAGTTCAAGTATAGCTGAAGTTACTCCGCCCATCTTTACACTATCACTAAAAATATACCACTTTTTATACTCTTTAGATAGATTGATAAGCATCTTTTTGTCTAACGGTTTTACAAACACCAAGTCCAATATGGCTGGATTTATACTATCTTTTACCAATTCATAAGTTTCACAAGCTCTTCCGACACCATTTCCAAAACCTATAAAAAGCATATCTTTTCCATCTTTTAAAAGCTGTGATTTGCCATACTCATACGGTTTTGGAGGAAATTTCGAAGAGTCCAGAAACTCTCCTCTTGGATATCTAAAAGCACAAGGAGTTTTCGTTTCGTATGCAAATTTTACGGCATACTTCATGCTCAACTCATCCCTGGGAGCAAAAATAGTCATATTCGGAATAGCTCTAAGATATGAAATGTCAAAAAGCCCCTGATGAGTTTCTCCATCCTCTCCAACAATTCCTGCCCTATCTATGGCAAATACTACCGGCACATCCGATATGCAAACATCGTGAACAACTTGGTCATAAGCTCTTTGCAAAAAGGTTGAATATATCGCAACAAATGGTTTAAATCCCTCTTTTGCAAGTGCCGCCATAGATGTTACCGCATGCTGTTCGGCAATAGCAACATCCCAAAATCTTTCCGGAAAATTATCCATACACTTCTTAAGTCCTGTACCGCTTGGCATCGCAGCCGTTACACCCACTACTTCTTCATGCTCTTTTGCCAAATCGTATAGTGCATTACCAAAAAGCTTTGTAGCACTTTTTTTAATACTTTTGTCTAAAGGATCACCGGTTTTCAAATCAAATGGTCCAACTCCATGCCAATTTTCCTGATAACCCTCGGCTTTGGAATATCCCTTTCCTTTTAGAGTTTGAGCATGTATTACAACCGGACCTTTAAAATCTTTGGCTATTTTTAATGTGCTTACTATCTCTTCTATGTTATGCCCGTCAATTGGTCCTATATAATCTATCCCAAGCTCTTCAAAAAACATTCCGGGAGTTATGAGCTTTAGCCAATCCTCCATCTTTTTTGCCATATAAGCAGCACTATCAGGAAAATGATCAAGTATCTTTTCCGTTAATTTTTTAAATCTTTGATAAGAGTTTTCCGCCATTTTCTTTGAAAGATATTTGCTGATAGCTCCTATAGGTTTTGAAATACTCATCTCATTATCGTTCAAAATGATAACGACATGATACTTTTTGTCTCCAAGTTCATTTAATGCTTCATAAGCCATACCGGCACTCAAAGAGCCGTCGCCTATCAAAACAACGGGCACTCTCTCTTCATTTTTTAACTTTATAGCCTTAGCTGCACCTACTGCCAAAGAGATGGATGTAGAGCTGTGTCCTGCTACAAAATAGTCATATTTTGATTCAGTTGGCTTTGTATATCCGCTTATTCCCTTAAATTGTCTTAATGTTGAAAAATTATCTTCTCTGTCACTTAATAATTTATGAGCATAAGCTTGGTGACTAACATCAAATATAAAAGGATCTTTCTCTTTATCAAACACATAGTGCATTCCCACTATCAACTCTACCGCACCGATAGGTGAACTAAGATGTCCTCCGTTTTTACTAACAGTCTTAAGAATTTTCTTTCTTATATCCGAACTTATTGTTTTTAACTCTTCAATACTTTTATCTTTTATATTCATTATTTTTCACTTATTTAATTTTTTCCATTATTAATTCTCTTGCTTTTTCTACTCTAGTTTTTATATCTCCGTCGATATTACCCATCTCACTAAGCAGTATCACTCCACCCTCACTTATAGCTTCATCTTTGGAAACTTCAACATTTTGCATACTTGAAAATTTTTCTTTTACATACTCATAATCTTTTGGATTTGTTTTTATAGTTATTTTAGTTGCATCCTTGATCTCGTCTATCAACTTTTTAGCCAAAGAGTATGCTATAGATTTGCTATCTTCGGATAACTCTTTTTCAATAACTTCTTTTGCTATCTCCAGCGAAACTTCACTCATTTGTTCCTTGAGATGTTCAAAATGTTCATTAAACTCTTTTATAATATTGTCCATTTTTTCTATTGAGTTTAAATATTGCTTTCTTAAGTTTTCAATTTCCTCCTTCATCTCTTGCTTGGCTTTTTCATAACCCTTTAATTCGCCCTCTTTTAAAGCTTCTTCGGTCTGCTTTGCCAATCTCGCCTCAAACTCTTTTTGACCCTCTTCTATCTGCATTTGAAGCTTTACTATATCGGATGACATTTTATCGCTCTTTTGCAAAAGTTCATCAATAAATGTATCTTTTATAGCCGAACATTTACTCTCTTCTATCTCATTGCCAAGCTCTTCTTCTTCGATTATATCCTCATCTTTGCTACTATCCTCTTTTGTAGAGGTATTAGCTTTTGAGCTTAATACTTTAAAATTATATTTTTTTATCAAATGATTTTCAATAGAAGTCGAATCAATTACACTTTTTGCATTACTCATATCTTACTCAATCATTTCATCAGATTCACCAATTTGAATCAATCCCTGTTCGGCAAGTTTTTGCACCTCTTCAACTATTTTTCGTTGAGATTCTTCTACATCTTTTACTCTAACAGCACCAAGAAACTGCATCTCTTCGACAAAAGCATCTTGTGCCCTTTGAGACATGTTGCCAAGAAATTTTTCTCTCAACTCTTCTTGTGCCCCTTTTAATGCTATCATCAAATCTTTCTTGTCGGCAACTTTCAATATCTCTCTTATGCCATTATTATCCATTTTGATAATATCTTCAAATGTAAACATCATATCTTTTATAACTGTTGCCAACTTTTCATCATTTTGTTCTATAAGTCCAAGAGTTGATTTTGCCGCTTTTTGACCAAGTCTATTGAGTATCTCAGCAACTGCCCTAGGTCCTCCAACTTCTACTTTATATGAAGTTAGAGATTCCAACTTGCTTTCAAGTATAGTTGAAACTCTCTTGATAATAGATGGGGAAATATCTCCCAGATTTGCCATTCTTATAGTTATTTCACTTCTTAATTCATCCGGAAAAAAACTGATAGTTTCAGCTGCATTAGTAGGATCCATATGAGCCAATATAAGAGCTATCGTTTGGGGATGTTCATTTACGATAAAATCTGCCAACTGTTGAGGCTTTACTTGATCCAAGTAACTAAAACTTTGAGCATTATCCATTGATTTAGATAAACTATCAAGAATTTTTTGAGCCTCCTCAGGTCCTAATGTTCTATATAAAATATCTCTTGCATACTCCAAACCACCACTTCTGATATACTGATTTGATTGAAAAATCGCATAAAATTCTTCAAGTATTGCCGTTGCAACTTGTTTATCTATATTTTTAGCCCTGGCAATATATTTTGAAATTTCCGTTATAGTTTCTATATCCATATTGGAAAAAAGATTTGCAGTTATATCTTCTCCAAGCTGTATCAAAAAGATAGCTATTTTTTCAGCCATTGTTAAACTGTCATAAATTACTTGTTGCTCTTTACTCAATTTTATCAAGTTTTATCCTTATTTAAGGAAGATTTTATCGTCATATCTCTCTCACTTTTAAAAAGAGATTCTATTATACTTGCTATATCATCGGCTTTATTGTCAACTAATTCTCTTAATTTATCAAGAAGAACATCATATTTAACCTCTTCTTCATTAAATTCTCCTTCCATTCCAAGTTGCTCTTCAACTTTTTGTTTCATAGCTCTAAACTTATCCAATGTATCTTCAGCAGACTCTTCTTCGTCGATAACCTTTTTTTGAATATCATCTTCTTCATCTTCATAAGTTGCTTCAAGCATCTTTTGGCTAAATGGGATAATGATTTTTTTGTAAAATACAAATATCAATAAAACAACAATCAAAAACTTAAACAATGGGATAATAGGAGAAATATACATTCGTACTTTATCAATAAAAGTTTGAGTTATGGGTGCTTTTCCTGTTGAAGTTAAAGGTTTAAATTCAAAACTGCTTACCGTAACCTCATCACCTCGCTTGACATTAAATCCAATAGTTTGTTTTACAACATCTCTGATCTGTTTTAACTCTTCTTGACTTAAAGGAACAAACTCTTTGCCTATTACATTGCCATTTTTATCCAATTTATCTTTATATTTTCCGTCAACTACAACAGCAGCAGTCAATCTTTTCAAAACAGCAAATTCGCCTTTTGACTTAGAAATCTTTTTAGATATTTCATAATTTGTTGTTGTTGTGCTTTTAGTATAAGTCTCTTTTTTTTGTCCACTATCTTTCAAGCCTTGAACCGGACCTATGTTGCTAACTGCACCCGGCACTCCACCGACACTTTTAGGAGATGCCCCCTCTTTTTTAATTTCTTCGCTTTGTTCACTTCTTGGGACAGAGTTAGGATCATAAGTTTCACTCACAACACTTGTCCTATCAAAATCAAAATCAGTACTAACTCTTGCAACCACCTTATCAACTCCGCCGACTATAGGAGCTAAAACTTTTTGTATTTTATCTTCATAAGAGTTTTCAAAGATTTTTTTATATTCAAGCTGAGCTTTTATCGTATCTGAATCAAACTCTCCCTCAGTACCTCCAAGAGTAACACCGTTTGGATCTATAACTTTTACATTTTTAGTAGTAAGTTTAGGAACTGAAGCTGCTATTAAATTTTTGATACCCAAAATTTGTTTATTTGATAATTTGGTCATAGGCTTTAAATAAACAACAATTGATGCCGTAGGAGGAGTAGCTTTTTGGGTAAAGACAGTTTCTTTTGGTAAAGCTATATGAACACTCGCTTTTTCTATAGGACCAAGACTTTCTACGGTTCTTGAAAGCTCCCCTTCTAAGGCTCTTAAATATTTAATCTTTTGCTCAAAATCCGTAGCACCAAAACTTTGTTTGTCAAACAGTTCAAAACCTACTTGGGAATCTTTAGGCAATCCTTTTGCTGCGATAGCAATTCTCTCTTTGTAAACTATATCGCTTGGAACCTCTATAACTCCATCACTTACAACTTTATAGGGAATATTGTCTTTTTCTAATTGCTGCACTATAAGAGCCGCATCAGAAGATGTTGTTTTTTCAAATAATACACTATAATGATCATTGGTACTACGATTATATAAAATCAAAAAAACCAAAAAACCCACTATCACAATCAAAGAGGTGGCTATAACGATTTTTTGCTTAAAAGATAGTTTTTGTATAGTATCAGTTATTTGTTGAAAAAGGGTTTTAAAATCCATTCTTATCCTGCATCATATATTTTAGAAAAAGTAGCAAAAAATTGACTATTTTGTTCACTTGTGCCTATCGTTACTCTAACCGCATTCAAGCCATAACTTGATAAATCTCTAATTATTATACCTTTTTTTAACATAGAATTTGCAATAAAGGTCGAATTTTTATCATCTTTCAATAAAAAAGTTATAAAATTAGTATAGCTTGGTACTATTTCAATGCCAATATCATTCGCAAACTTCTCATATCTTTTCATCTCTTCAAAGTTCAAAAACATACTTTTTTCAACAAACTCTTCATCCTTAAGAGCCTCGATAGCCGCTTTTAAACTCAGTGTTGTTATATTAAAAGGTGGTCTTAGTTTCATCAGACTGGATATGATAGTTTCATTTGCTATACCATACCCCACTCTCATACCACCCAATCCGTAAGCCTTTGAAAAAGTTCCAAGATATATAGCATTTGGAAACTCTTTTATCAAATCGGCCGGATCTATTTTCATATTTTTATCTTTATATGAAGCAAACTCTTGATAAGCTCCGTCAATCACTACCAAAGTATCGTCATCAATTTCTCTTAAAAATTGATACACTTCATCTTTTGTCAAACACTCTCCGATAGGATTGTTGGGCAAACATAAAAAAATGATTTTAACATCATCTCTTTTTTTATAGATATCTCTAAACTCATCCAATTTGTGAACATGAGAAGAAGTTTTAAGTATAGCTGTCCCGACCGCTTTGGCATATATTTCATACATAGCAAATGTCGTTTTTGCCATTAAAACACTATTGTTTTTGTTCGCTTTTGCTCTTACTATAAATTCAAGTATTTGATCGCTTCCCGCACCTATGATGATATTTGACTCAGTTACTCCAAATCTATTTAACAATCCGTCTTTTAGCTCATACATACTATCGTCAGGATAGAGATACATCTTATCGCATACTTTTCTAACCGCTTCCACTACCAGAGGACTCGTTCCGTACGGATTTTCATTGCTTGCCATTTTGATAACATCTTCGGCTTTTATACTATACTCTCTGACTACCAGTTCTATCGGCTTACCGGCAGAATAATTTTTTATATCTTTTAGCTCTTCATTAAAATTCATCACTTTTTTCCTTAATTGATAGCATAGCTTCCAAGCCACTTTATTTCATAGCCGCTTTCTATCACTCTTTGAACATTTTCATCATCTATATAACCTTCAAAGTCAAGATAAAATACCGTTTCAAAACCACTATTTTTTAGAGGTCTTGACTCTATCTTTGTTAAATTCACATTCTCTTCATCAAATCTTTGAAGAAACCGCACCAAACTTCCCGGTTTATCCTCGGTTTTGGCCAGAATGGAAGTTTTATTCTTTTTTGCTCTTTTGTTTTTAAAATCACTCAAAATCAAAAATCTAGTCTTATTGGCAAGATTATCCTCTATCTTGTCAAACAGTATGGGTAGATTATACATTTTAGCAGCTATTTTTGAACAAATAGCTGCTGAACTTGGATCTTTCAGTGATAGTTTTGCGGCTTCGGCAGTTGATCTTGTAGGAATAAATTCCAAATCCAAAAGCATATGCTCTTCTAAAAATAGCCTGCATTGATTGTATCCTTGCGGGTGAGAGTATATCCTTTTTATATGCTTCAAACTATCACTTAAAGATGCAAATGAGTGGTGTATATCCATGACAAATTCCGCTACTATTTTAGAGTTGTATTTTCCAAGACAATCAAGAGTCACTCCGACTATGCCATCGGTATTGTTTTCGATAGGCACAACTCCATATTTTGCCTCTTTGTTTTCGAGAATTTTAAATATCGCCTCAATGGAATTTAATGAAAGATAATCAGCATAAGCCCCAAATCTACTCTCCGCTACTTGATGAGTAAAACTTCCTTTCGGACCTAAGTATGCAACTCTTTCGGGGAGTTCTAAATTTCTACTGGCTGCAAATATCTCAAGATATATAGCCTCAATAGCTTCATCACTAATCACTCCCTTTTTTTTACCTTTCAATCTTTGAAGTATCTCCTGCTCTCTTTCAGGTCTATAGATAGATCCTCCACTTTTATGCTTTACATTTCCAATACTCTTTACTACTTGCATTCTCTTTTCAAGTAATTTTAACATCTCGTCATCAATGCTATCTATCTCATCTCTTAATTGATCTAAATTCATAGACACTCTTTTTCCAATTTAATCAAATCTTCAAAACTCTCTCTTGCTCTTATCTTTCTATCCACCCCATCTTCTATGGCTACTTCACAAGCTCTGCCTCTTGAGTTATAATTACTACTCATGGTAAAACAATATGCTCCGGCACTTTTTACTACAAGTAAATCGCCATGTTTTAATTTTGGCAAGTCTATATCTTTGGCAAAAAAATCACCACTTTCGCAAACAGGTCCAACAACATCACATCTTGAAACTTCGCCCTCAACCTCAACGGCTTCTACCTTGTGATAGGCTTTATAGAGGGAAGGTCTAATAAGATCGTTCATTCCTCCGTCAACAACCACAAATCTCTTGCTATTATTCTCTTTTTCATAAAGCACGGATGTCAAAAAATACCCACTGTTACCGACTATATATCTTCCTGGCTCACAAACTACAGTAACATCCAACCCTTTTAAAGAGGCAAAAATATTTTGAGCATAATCATATAGTTTAATAGTAGTTTCGTCGTCATATTGGATACCTATCCCACCACCAACATCAAAAAATTTTATATCAATGTCCAAAACTTTTAAACTTTTTAACAATTTTGCTACGATTTTAGCACTATCAGTTATCGGCTTTAAGTCGGTTAATTGACTTCCTATATGAAAATGTATGCCTATAGGATCTATATATTTTGAATTTTTAGCCCTGATATACAACTGCTTTGCTTTTTCTATATCTACCCCAAATTTATTTTCATTTAATCCGGTTGAGATATACGGATGAGTCTTTGCATCAATATTCGGGTTTACTCTTATGCTTATTCTTGCCGTTAAATTTAATTTTGCAGCGATTAGTTCTATCCTGTCAAACTCGGCTTCACTCTCAAGATTTATCATCAAAATATCTCTTAAAATAGCCTCTTCTATTTCATCATCTCTTTTACCTACTCCGCTAAATATGATTTTATATTTGGGTATCCCCGCCTTTAAAGCCCTTTTTACTTCTCCGATAGATACACAATCGGCTCCACTTCCAAGTTGAGATAATTTTTTCAATACGGATAAATTTGAATTTGCTTTAACCGCATAACAGATAAGAGATTTTCTTGCCACAAAAGCATTTTTCAATGAAATATAGTTTTTTTCTATATCATTAAAATTGTATATATACAAAGGGGTATTATATTTTTTTGCCAAATGATTAAATTTTATCATTAAAGTACCTTAATTGAGTTAAGAATATTATACCAAAAAATAGATATAAAAAAGTTTTATCTGTTTTTTCTATATAAAAATATTGCAAAAAAACCTATCAATATGATAGGCAATATGATACCAAGCTCCGGATTGATAACTGAATTTACAGACATTTTTACAAGCATAAATAAAACAGCCCAACTAATTAATGAAATAAAAATAAATACAGAACTAACAATGGCAAGGTTGAAAAACCTATTGCTCACTGGCATATAGTAAAACAATATCAAACTAAGAAGAGGTGCAAAAAAAGGAAATACTATCATCGTAAAAAGAGTAGCTTTTATTTTAGCTATATTTACATTTTGAGATAAAAAAAGATTTATTGCCTCAATAGCATCAAGAATGGAAAAACTACTCTTTCCTTCATAAATATTTTCTATAATTTTAGGTTTAAAACCTTTTAAAGCTTTATATTTCTTGTATGAAACTTTGCTCAATTTTACATCTTTTTTTAAAACATTGGGCTTATTGACAATAGTTATATCTTTTAAAACCCAATATTCTTTTACAAATTTTGCAGATTTGGCATCAATAATAGTTCTAAGGTCTTTATTGTCAATTTTAAATATCTTTATCCCTGTCGCCTCTTTCTTTAAGGGATTCATCTTTTTTACATAAATATAATTGTTAAAATATTTTAAAAAAAGATTTTTATATGTATTGATTAGAGTAGATTTCGTTAAAATATTATGAGCATAATCTCTTGAATATGCAAAATTGGTAAAATTCATTCCTATATAAAAAATTGTTATAATCATTGACGATATAAAAATAGGCTTTATGAGCTTATTTTTCGATACTCCGACAGCATACATAGCCACTAATTCATTACTTCTAATGAGATGAAATTTTGACATTATCATAGCAAACAAGATAGAAACGGGCAAAGTATAATTTATAGCATTTAAAAATGTATAAAGAGCATATAGTATTTGCAAGTTTGCTGAATCGGGAAGTTTTTTAAAGTTCTGCATCAAATCCAATCCCAAATAAAAAAATTGCAAAGATAAAAATACAACAAAAAAATTTTTTAAAAATATAACAGTTATATACTTTTGATATATTTTAAAATTCACTCTACACCTCTTGTTGGTTACATAAACTTTTCTTGCTTGAAAATTGCATACATGCCTCTTTCGTAGAATTTTTTACGAGAAATAAAGCTGCACTTTTCGCATGTGTAACCATCTTTTCAAGACACTCACTCTCCTCTTTGTGAAAATTGGAAAGAACATAGTTTATTATCTCATTTTTATTTTGCGGTTTACCTATACCAAGTCTAATTCTATCATAATTTTTACCATAATGAGCATCAATGGACTTAAGCCCATTATGTCCGGCATTACCACCTCCATGTTTGATTTTAATAACCCCGAAAGAGAGTTCCAAATCATCATGGATAACAATCAATCTATTTACCTTATAATAATTAACGACACTAATGATACTCAAGCCGGAATTATTCATATATGTGGTGGGTTTTAAAAAGAGTATATTTGAAGATTTGTACAACTCTCCGTTAAAAAAAGATTTGTTAATTTTTGTAGGATTTAGGTCATTAATTATCGCATCAATAACCATAAATCCTATATTGTGTCTATTGTTTTTATATTTTTCTCCGGGATTTCCAAGACCCGCGACAAGAGTCATCTATTTGGCTTTTATAACTCCGACAACTGCAATTCTGTCAGCTTCCATCATTCTAACATTTTCAGGTATATCCATATCTCTTACCAATATAGAATCTCCTACAGCCAAATCGCTAACATCAAGAGTGAAACTATCAGGAATATTCTCAGGAGTACACTGAACTCTAAGTCTCTTCTTGGATACCATTAAAACACCCCTATCTTTTATACCTTTTGCTAAACCTACAGTTTTAACTGGTATCATAAAGTTAGATACGACACCTTTTGTAGCAACTTTTAAATCCACATGTAACAAATCATTAGTAACAGGATCTTTTTGGTATTCAACGATAACTACACTCAATTCTTTATCGCCAACTTTTACATCAAGAAGAAGTTTATCTTTGTTTCTTACGGCTTTGATAAATTCATTTTTCTTGAATGCTGCATTGATATTTTCTACCCCTTTGCCGTAAATATTAGCAATTAGATAACCATCTCGCCTTAAAGCTTTAGAAGCTTTTTTTCCGATACTATCTCTAACTATACCTTCTAACATATCGTTCCTTTTTAAAAAATTAAGAGCTTATTTTACCCAAAATCACCTTATTGGCTTCTTAATACTTATTTTAAATTCAGACGAGTCTTCGCAAACATCCTCAAGCATATCCATCTGCAATTTTAAATCATTTCTATTACTTGCATTCAAATATGCTTCTTTTTTAGATATTATTTTTTTCTTATACAGATCAAGAAGTGCTTGATCAAATGTTTTAGTTTTATAAGTATCTCCCCCATCTTTTAAAGCATCCGTTATCTCATTCTCTCTTCCCTCAAGTATTAAAGATTCTATTCTGGCATTTTTAACCAATACTTCTATCGCCGCAACTCTTCCGCCGTCAACTCTCTTTACCAATCTTTGAGATAAAACTCCTTGCAATACTGATGCCAAGGATAACTTAACTCTATTTTGTTCATTTCCGGGAAACATATTGATAAGTCTGTTTATCGTCTCTTTAGCATCCATAGTGTGTAGTGTTGATAGAACCAAGTGTCCCGTTTCGGCAGCATGCATAGCTGTCTCTATGGTTTCCATATCTCTTAGCTCACCCACTAAAATTATATCGGGATCCTCTCTTAAAGCCGCTCTCAAAGCATCAGAAAAATTAAGAGCATCTTGACCCACAGATCTTTGATTGATTATACATTTATTATCTTTAAAGATAAATTCGATAGGATCTTCAATAGTTATAATATGCTTATTTCTTTTTTGATTTATTTCATTTATTATTGATGCAAGAGTAGTTGTTTTACCACTGCCTGTAGGTCCTGTAACCAAAATTAAACCTCTATTTAATGAACAAAAATCATAAACCACATTTGGTAATTTCAATGAGCTTATAGTGGGAATTTTTGTCGGTATTGCTCTAAAAACACAAGAAATTCCATCCATCTGAAAAAATATATTAACTCTAAAATTATAATATTCATCCAATTTAAATGTAAAATCTACACTCTTTTTTTCAACCAATTCCACAAATCTACTTCTTAATAATTCTTTTGCTAAAGTTAAACTATCCTCTTTTGTAACAATATCACTTGATATTTCAATAATATCTCCAAACACTCTTCCTTTTACCGAAGAACCGGACTTTATATGCAAATCACTACCTTTTTTTTGCACAAGTGAAGATAAATATCCTCTTAGTTTTCTTGTCATCTCAAAGGTTAAAGTTCTAACATCAACTTTAAAATCTTGTTCCATATTTACTTTATTCTCCTATGTTATCAAGTATATCTTTAAATGCTATCTTAAAAGCTTCCAATCCCTCTGATATCAATTCGTCATATACTTTTTGCATATCAATATCTTGATACTTTAAAACTTGAAAATAGCTATCTATCACATCATTTGAAAGAGGGGTTTTTACAATAAATTTATCATTTTTTAAAAATTCATCGATCGTTTTTAAAGGTGCGGTATTGATTGAATTAGGATACAATAACTCTTTTATATAGTAATCTCCTTCTAAATTATCATCTTTTACACCTGTGCTTGCAAATAGAGTTCTAACATTTATGATATTTTGAGATTCTATCATATTATATATCTTAGAAGCATTATAAATGCCAGTCAATCCACCTTTTATATTTTTTTCAAGAAGAATTTTATCCAATTTTCTATCAAACCTACTAACAAACACACTAATCACAACTTTTGGAAATTCAACATCCTGGGTTATTCTTTTTTGTCCTCTCTTAACAGCATCCAAAGCAAGTTTTGCCTGCAAAGGAGAAAATACAAGAGTTACATTGACATGTATTCCTTCGGCAACCAAACTCTCTATCACTTCATATCCTGCTTCAGTAGCAGGAACTTTTATCATCACATTTTCTCTTGCTATTTTTTTAAAAAGTCTCTTACCCTCTTCTATACTCTTTTTTGTATCATCACAAAGTCTCGGATCTATCTCAATACTAATAAAACCATCATCTCCATTTTCATAAAGAGGGTATAAGATATCTGCTGCTATTTTTATATCTTCACAAGCTAACTTCTCATATATCTCTTTCGAATCTAAATCTTTAAGTTTTTTTATCTCATCTTTGTATAGCGGAGAAGTTAAAATAGCCGATTTAAAAATAGCCGGATTACTTGTGGCACCATTTACAACACTATTTTCTATCAATTTTTTAAAATCATTCTTTAAAAAATTTCTCTCTACAAAATCACACCAAAGTGAAAACTTAAACTTCTTTAAAAACATTATTTTCTCCTATACAATCTAAAATTTTTGACAAATCTTTTTCTAATATTATCACATTTGCCTCTTTTTGCAATATATCATTAGCACAAAAAGCAACTTTTGTTTTGGCATATTTAAACATTGATACATCATTTGCTCCATCTCCAACAACCATGGTATTTTCTTTGGAAATCCCAAGTATTGCTTGAACTCTTTGTAACATGTCTCCTTTGCTAAATCCAAACATCATATCTCCACCGACAAGTCCACTCAATACTCCATTTTTACTATGTAATATATTGGAAAAAGAGGCATCATAACCTAAAATATCTTTTGCATAATCGGTAGCATTTCTAAAACCTCCGCTAAAGACTATGACTTTAAATCCTCTTGCTTTTAATTTTTCAATTGCTTCTTTAGCACCCTTCATATAGGGAAGTGAATGGCATATCTCATCAACTTTTTCAACACTCAAGCCTTCCAACAAAGAGACTCTCTTAATCAAACTTTCAAAAAAATCCAACTCACCTGCCATTGCCTTTTTTGTAATAGCTGAAACTTTATCTTTTATGCCAATTTCATCAGCAAGAAAATCTATCGTCTCGCCGTCCATCAATGTAGAATCAAAATCAAAAACACAAAGATTCATATTAACCTTTCTTGAGATATTTTAGATATAATACAAAAAAAATTGTAATAATCCCATTAAAAGGTATCGGAATGATTGAAAATTTTATAAATAAACTTCAAAGTAATAATAGTTTTTTAACACTTGAAGTTACACCTACCCATTCAGCCAATTTTACAAAAACAGTAGAAAAAATTAAAGAGTTAAAAATAGATGAATTAATTGATGGCTTTAGTACCACAGACAACCCTCTTGCCAGATTAAAATATAATTCTATGTTTTCGGCTCTAAAATTACAACAAACTTTTAAAAAACCCTGCATTACGACAATAAGCATGAGGGATAGAAATAAAATAGCCCTTCAGTCCGATATGCTCGGCATGAACGAATTTGACTTAAGAGTTATCTTGGCACTTACGGGAGATCCTGCCAGAATCAGTGATCAACCTAATGCCAAGGCTGTAAACGAAGGAAGAAGTACTCTTTTACTTGATATGATAAGATGTTTTAATAGCGGGATTGACTATGGCGGTAAACCCTTTAAAGATACTCCAAAAAATATATATCCTTTTGCCGTAACCAATGCCGTAGCAAAAAACAAAAAAACAATATACAAAAACATACTCAAAAAGTTAAATCATGGAGCAATAGCTATCATAACACAACCGGTTTATGATATAGAAAATGCTAAAGAGTTATTGGAATTATTTGAAGAGGCAAAAAATGAGATAAAATTTTTAGATACCAATCCTGTTTTGATATTGGGATTTTTTCCTATAACCAAACTAAGAACAGCACAATTTTTGGCATCACATGTTCCGGGTATTTATGTACCTCCTTCTTGGATGGAAAAACTTTTAATAGCTAAAGAAAAAGGGGAAGAGGAGGAGACAAGAGTCGGGATGGACTTAAGCCAAAAGGCTTTCAAGTCCATATATCAATTCCATCCCAAAATGCATCTTATGACGGCAAATCATTTTAATTTAGCTAAAGAGATTTTAAAAGTTTCTCTTTAGCAAAGCTTTTACATTTAAAATAGTAACAATAGAATTTTCCATTTTACCAATTCCAAAAATGAGATTATCTATTTCATCCTCTTTTGAAAATGTTTCCGGAGGAGTTTCGATATCTGATTGATTTATTCTTATAGCCTTTGTCAATCTATCGATAACAAACCCAGCTTCACTATCTTCAGTCTTTATCACTATAAATCTTGTATCTTCAGTTTGAGAAGCCGGAGGTAAACCAAACTTTCTTCTTAAGTCTATAAGAGGCAAAATACTGCCTCTAAGATTGAATACACCAAGCACATAGTCGGGAACACTGGGAACTTTTGTGCATTCTATCGGTTTTATGATCTCTTGAATATTAAGTATCGGCACTGCCAACTCTTCGCTTCCTATAATAAAGCCTACAAGCTGCATAACCTCTTCTTGATCTTTTTCTTCACTATTTTGTTGCTGCTTTTGTTGCTTTTGCATTATTGATTTTAATTTTTCACTCATTATTTACTCCATTGGAAGTTTTAAATTTTTTCTAACTACATTAGATAGGTATTCTAAAGAGTATGGCTTTGTAATATACTCTGTCATCCCCACTTCAACACCTCTCATCCTATCTGATTTTGAAGTTCTTGATGTAACTGCTATAAGAGGAAGATGTTTATATCTTGAATATTTTCTTATTTCTCCAGCAAGAGTATAGCCATCCATTCTTGGCATTTCTATATCTATAAGCACTATATCAAAATTAGTATCACCTGATTTTAACATTTGCAAGGCTTCTACTCCATTTGTAGCCTCTGTTATCGTTAAGCCAAGAGGTTTTAAAGCTTTTTGCATAATCATTCTATCTGTTTTACTATCATCTACAATTAAAACATTATAATCACTCGAATCTTTTTTGGCTGAATCTTCTTTAGCATCACTTAATTTTTTAATTCCACCATTAGTGTTTTTTGCAAGTTCCATAAGAGCACCCACATCAACTATCAATGTAACTCTACCATCACCTCTAATCGTAGCCCCTGCAATTCCTTGAATACCTTGCAAATAGTCACCAAGAGATTTGATAACTATCTCTTCTTGTCCTATAAGTGTATCTACTACAACTCCAAGCTTTGAATCAGCAAGTGCAATAACAACTATATACAAATTCTCACCACTATCAAAAACTTCTTCGATATTAAACACATCGGAAAGTCTAACAAGAGGCAATATTTCATCTCTAAGTCTCAAAACATCTTTGCCCTCTATGGAGTATATCTCTTCAGCAGGTACTCTAACCGTCTCCAAAACAGATGATAGAGGCACGGCGAAATACTCCTCTTGGGCACCGACAAGTAAAGCTTGAATGATAGCAAGAGTCAAAGGAATCTTTAACTTGATAATAGTTCCCTTTCCAACTTGACTATCTATATCGATGATACCGTTAAGTTTTTCAATATTTGTTTTAACAACATCCATACCGACACCACGACCGGAAACATTTGTTACTGTTGCCGCAGTTGAAAAACCGGGCTTAAATATAAGACCAAAGACTTCTTTTTCACTAAGGTTATCAGCTTCTCTTTCAGTTATAATACCTTTTTCAAGAGATTTTTGTATAAGCATATCAGGATCAAGTCCTTTACCGTCATCAACTATCTCAATAACTATAGCATTTCCTTCATTGTATGCTTTAAGTTCGATAGTTCCATGCTCCGGCTTTCCGGCTTTTAGTCTTGTTTCGGCATCTTCAATTCCGTGATCACATGAATTTCTAATGATATGCACCAAAGGATCACCAATCTCTTCTATAATTGACTTATCAAGCTCAGTCTCTTCACCTGAAATTTTAAGCTCAATATTTTTATTCAATTCTCTTGAAAGATCTCTTACCATTCTTGGAAATTTATTGAATACTTTAGCAATAGGTAACATTCTTGTTTTCATAACTGCTATTTGCAAATCCGTAGTAACAGTAGAAACTGATGAAACCACTTGATTTAACTCTTCAAGAAATTTCTCTCCTTCATATCTTTCTTCTACATCATCATATATCTTTAAAAGTCTATTTTTACCAAGAACCAACTCACCTATAAGATTCATAAGATGATCAAGTCTTTTAACCTCAACTCTGATAGTTTGTTCCAATGAACTTCCCGTACTCTTTTTTACAGGAGCAGCTTTTTTGGCTTTTTGTGGTTTAGGTGCTGTTTTCTGAGGTTTTTTATCTTCTTTCTTTTCTTCTTTTTTAGCAGGAGTTTCCGTAGTCTTTTTTTGACTTTTTTTCTTTTTCTTCTCTTCTCTTTTTTGTTGCAAAAGTCTCTCTATCTCAGCTTCAACCTCTTCATCACTCATATCAGACATATCCATCTCTTCTTCTTGCTCTTCTTGGGTATTCTGTTCTTGAGTCTCTTGAGATTCTTGAGTTTCCTCTTTATCTGCTTCATTAGTATTTTCCACTTCAACTTCTTCCGCATCTTCACCTTTGGAAATAGCATCCAACCTTTTACAAATCGGTTCTATATCTATATCCGCATTTTCATCACTACCGGTATCTCTCACACTAACCAAAAGAGCCTTCATCATGTCTATTGACTCCAATACGGTATCCATAATTGATGGAGTTAAAACAAGCTCACCCTTTCTTGCTTTATTTAGTACATCTTCCATGTGGTGAGTTAAAGCTGTTAATGTATCAAGATTTAAAAAGGAACTTGAACCTTTAATAGTGTGTGCAACTCTAAATATACTATTTAACAACTCTAAATCTTCAGGGTTATTCTCCAACTCCACCAAATCTTGATCCAACTGCTCTATCAGTTCAAAAGCTTCTATTAAAAAATCTTCTAATATTTCTTGCATATCATCCATTATTTTTCCTCGCTACTAATATGAGATTTTACAACTCTTGATATTTCACTATAAAATTCAGGAGCATCAAATTTGGTCAAATATGCCTCTCCTCCCGCCTCTTTTCCTCGTATTTCACTAAAATGGTCGCTTATCGAAGAGTTAAAAATAAGAGGAATATTTTCAAATCTCTCATCATCTTTTAGTTTTGCCGCAAAATGAAAACCATCCATTTGAGGCATCTCAACATCACTTATAATGATTTTAAGTTCTTTAGTAATACCTTCACCATATACATTGTATAACTCTTCAAGTTTTTTCAAAGCATCCATACCATCTTTTGCTTCGATAGGCTTCATGCCCATTTTTTCTAGTGCATCTTTCATAAGCTTTCTGGCTGTTGTGCTATCATCCACTATAAGAGCCAACCCCCCGAGTTTATCTATCAAACCATCTTCTATATCTATATTCGGCTGATAAATACCAAGCTCTTCCATAATAGTTTCAAGATCAAGTATCAACAAAACTTCATCATTTTCTATCTTGGTAACTCCGGTTATTTGAGCTTTGTCTAAAACACCATTGCCCATAGAAAAACTGCCTGATTCTATATCTTTCCAACTAATTCGTCTTATTCTTTTTGCTTCATGAACGATAAAACCTATAAGCATACCGTTAAATTCCGCTATCAATACTCTTGGTTTTATACCTATGTCCTTGGGTGTTTCTATCTCCATCCATTTTGCAAGATTGATAACTGGTATCACTACTCCCCTAAGATCAAAGATACCTTCCACAAAGGGAGGGACATTAGGGATTTTTGTAATATTTGGAATTTTAATAATTTCTCTTACTTTTACAACATTTACTCCATAAATTCCCTCATAAACTTTATCGCCATCTTTTTTAAATATACGAAAGTCCACAAGTTCCATTTCATTGGAGCCGACTTGCAATACATCTTGTTTTTTCACTTTTTGCATCTCCTTTGCCAAAAATACATCTTATAATTGAATATTTTTAAAACCTATTTGAGATTGTACAATAAAAAAACTTTTATTGCATGCAAAACTTGGAAGATTTATATATTTTTTTTCTAAACAATCAAATTCTCTATTTTGATGAAAATGACCCTCTATAAAATATTTTATATCTTTAATGTCAAGTTTTCTCATTCTTTGACAAATTATATCTTCAAAATTTTCAATTTTTCTACAAAGTAACTTATTTTTTTGGCCATCAATAATCTTTTTTACGATACAACCTCCGCACACAGTATCAAAAAAACTGGCTATATATAGAACCATTTTATTTCTAATAAACTTTGTATAAACTTTATATATTAAAGGTGTAACTATATCTCCATGACACAACAGTATTTTATCTTCACGATGTTTAAATTTAACAGGTTGTTTTTCTATGGGGAAAATCACAATATTTGGAAATATCTTCTTTAAAGAAAAGTCATGATTTCCCTCAAAATAGTATATTTGTATCTCTTTTGACAACTCATTTATCAAATCTATATATTTTTTGTTGTAGTTAAGGGTATATCTTACTCCTCCAACCAAAAGATCAAATATATCTCCCATTAAAAAAAGTTGTGTAGTTTTAATCTTTTTAGATTTTATTTGCTGTAAAAATTCAAAAAACTCTTCTCTGCCATCTCTCACATGAGCATCAGCTACAAAAATAGCTCCATCTTCAATAACTCTTCTTTTTGTCATGGCACATAAGCGATAGTTGGGATACCTACATACTCTTCATAGCCACACATAAGATTGGCATTTGCTATCGCCGCGGATGACGAACCTCTCAATATATTGTCTATAGCACTATTGATATATAGTTTTTTACCGACTTTTTTTACATAGATATCACAAAAGTTTGTTCCGGCTACTGATTTGATATCTACGGGTTTTTTAGATACTCTGATAAATCTCTCGTTTTTATAAAAATCTTCCAGATAACTTATCGGATCCAAATCATCCTTTAAAAGCATATACATATCGCACATTTCACCTCTTGTTAAAGGTAAAAGATGGGGAACAAAATTTACATCAAAGTCCACTCCCGATACGATTTTCATCTTCTCTTTGATTTCAGGCTCGTGTCTATGTATAAGAGGATTGTATGCAAAACAGTTTTCATTGATAGAAACAAAATGAGTTTTTTGGGTACATTTTTTCCCGGCACCACTTACTCCGCTTTTTGCATCTATAAAGACAGGGTATTTTTCATCTATAAATTTACAAAACGGTAAAATTCCAAGCAAAGAGGCAGTCGGATAACATCCCGGATTTGCCACTAAGTTTGCTTTTTTAATCTTCTCTCTAAAAAATTCAGGAAGTCCATAGGCTGAATTTTTAAGATGCTCTTTATCCTCGTGCTTACAATAATATTTTTCATAAGTGTCCAACTCAAGCCTATAATCAGCAGACAAATCCACTACCTTTACTCCACTTTTTAAAAGCTCTTTTGCAAAGCTCATAGATGTTTTATGAGGTAGTGCCAAAAATGCCAAATCAGCTGCTTTGGATACATCTTTTGCATTTGCTTTAGAAACTTTTATATTAAAGACTCCTTTTAATGATGTATGAAGTTCATCCAACTCCATTTCTCCTTCACTATTTGCTATATAAGCTATCTCGAAACCGGGATGAGCAATAAGTATCTTGATAAGTTCAAGTCCGGTATAACCGCTTGCTCCAATGATTGCAACATTTATCTTTTTCACTATTTATACTCTACTTTTAATATTTCAAACTCTTTTGTTCCGGAAGGCAGTGTTACTTCAACCTCATCCCCCTCCTCTTTTCCAAGAAGCTGTTTAGTCAAAGGAGAATTATATGATATCAATCCATTTTCAGGAGAACTCTCGTGTCCTCCTACAATTTTATAAGTCACAATCTCTTCACTATCCAAATCTTCCAATGTTACCGTCGAACCAAACTTAACCCTATCGTGATGATATGCCGAAGGATCCACTACTTGAGTTTTTGAAAGATAACTACTAAGCTCAGCAATTCTCGCTTCTATAAACGAAAGTTTTTCTCTTGCAGCATGATACTCGGCATTCTCCTTCAAATCCCCATGACTTCTTGCAATATCTATCTCGATAACTGTTTCGGGTCTTTGAACTTTTTTTAAATCATTTAACTCTTTATAAAGTTTATCATATCCAGCTTGAGTGATAGGCTCTTTTTGCATATATTCTCCTAAGTAATTAATTTTTAAAATACCGCACATAAATACAATAGTGTATTATATCATATCGGCTACAGTTTTTGCACTGCCGTGCTTAAGAATTTCTCTTAATTTTTTAGATTTTTCTAAAAACTTTTTTCTATCTATTTGATCATAAACAAATAGTAGATTTTTGACAGTTACATCTTTTTGCAAAAACTCTTTATGAAACTCCTCTTCGCCCTCAAAATCAAATATTATATTTGCCAATCCTACATGTTTTAACTTTACAAACATTTTAGCTATAAAATAGTCTACCCTCTTTGCTTTATAAGCCAGTACGAAAGGTGTACCTATCACAGCCGCCTCAAGAGTTGCCGTTCCAGAACAGATAAAAGCAAAATCGCTCTCGTTTAAAGCTTTTTCCGTATTATGATATATCTCAAAATCTTTCAAATCTCCATAAATTTCTCCCAACTCATCCGTTTTAAAATGTTTTGGTATGACTATAATTTTTTTCTTATCTATACTTTTTGCCACTTCTTTATAGATTTTCATTAAAGATTTTATTTCACTTTTTCTTGAACCGGGCAGAAAAGCAACTTTACCATTACTACTAACGGTTTCTTTGAAAATTTTGATTTCATCAAGTAGCGGATGTCCTACAAAAATACTTCTATTGTAGTATCTGTTTTCAAAAGGCAAAATTGATGCCAAAATATCACAATACTTTTCAACTTTTGCCACCCTCTTCTCTTTCCATGCCCAAACTTGAGGAAGTATATAGTAAATGATTTTGATATTTGGATTTTTCTCTTTTAATGCTTTAGCTAAGGGTAGATTGAAAGCCGGAGAGTCTATAAGTAAAGCAGTATCACACTCATGGCTCAACTCTACCATCTCATTTATCGCCCTCTTTGCCATTTTTATCTTGCCTATAACATCTATAAAACCCATAACGGAAAAGTCTGATGAGGGGTGTAAAGGAGTGCCAAATCTTGGATCAAATATACCCTTGAGGGTATAATTTTCAACTATATTTAAAATCGGCTCCAAATGAAGATTGGCCGACGGTTCAAGTGCCGATAATAGAATTTTTTTCATATTTACTCTCGATTTGATTTCTAAAATGATATCCATATTTTGATATAATATCCCTAAAGGAGATATCAAAGTGAAAAAAAACATTCTTATTACAAATGATGACGGATATGAGAGTGAGGGGCTTTTAGAGCTTGTCGAAACTATCAAAAGCATAAAAGATGTCATAGTTACGGTAGTAGCTCCTGCCACTGAAAAATCAGCTTGTGGACACTCTTTGACTCTTACAAAACCTTTAAGATTTATAGAAATTGATGATAATTTTTTTAAACTTGATGATGGCACTCCGAGTGATTGTGTATATCTATCCATATAT
>JAMOOV010000163.1 GCA_027065125.1 Campylobacterales bacterium
AGTAAAAGTAGCAGGAAAAACTATTGCTGATATTATCTCTATGCCTATTAGTGAAGCTTTTGAATTTTTTGATGATGAAGAAAACTTTTCACACCTTTCAAACCAACAAAAACAAATTGCAACTCCTATCTTAAAAGAGATAAAAGAAAGATTATTTTTTTTAGTAGATGTAGGACTAGGATACCTTACACTTCATCGTGATGCAAGAACTATTAGTGGAGGTGAAAGCCAAAGAATTAGAATTGCAAGTCAAATAGGAAGTGGGCTTACAGGGGTTATGTATGTATTAGATGAACCAAGTATTGGACTTCACGAAAGAGATACATTTAGACTGATAAATACCCTTAAAAACCTAAAAAATAAAGGAAATTCAGTCTTAATAGTAGAACACGATAGAGAAACTATACTTGAAGCTGATTGGATAGTAGATATTGGGCCGGGTGCAGGAAAATATGGTGGTGAAATTGTATTTAATGGAAAAAAAGATGAGCTTTTAAAAAGTGATACATTAACTGCAAAATATCTAAAAAATGAACTTAAAATTGATTATCAAAAAAATAGAAAACAAGATAAATTCATAGAGATAAAAAATGTAAATATTCACAATATTAAAAATTTAAATGTAAAAATTCCCCTTTCAAATTTTGTATGTGTAACAGGGGTAAGTGGTAGTGGAAAAAGTAGTCTTATTTTACAAACTTTACTTCCAGTAGCAAGAGAAATACTAAATCATGCTCACAAAATAGAAAAAGTAGAAGGTGTAACTATAAAAGGCTTAAATCAGCTTGATAAAGTGATTTACCTTGACCAAAGCCCAATAGGAAGAACCCCAAGAAGTAATCCAGCTACTTATACAGGACTTATGGATGAGATAAGAAACCTTTTTGCAAAGACAAAAGAAGCACAAATTAGAGGTTATACAGCTGGTAGATTTAGTTTTAATGTAAAAGGTGGAAGATGTGAAAATTGTAAAGGTGAAGGAGAAATAAAAATAGAGATGCACTTTTTACCTGATGTGCTTGTCAAATGTGATGTATGTGGTGGCAAAAGATATAATGCTCAAACTTTAGAGATTGAATACAAAGGCAAAAATATTGCTGAAGTTTTAGAGATGAGTGTAGATGAAGCTTATGAGTTTTTTGAAAAAATCCCAAAAATAAAAGAAAAACTAAAAACTTTAAAAGATGTAGGACTTGGATATATCACTCTTGGACAAAATGCCACTACTTTAAGTGGAGGGGAAGCTCAAAGG
>JAMOOV010000164.1 GCA_027065125.1 Campylobacterales bacterium
AGATGCACATACCTCTTTGGGCAAAATATTCTATATGCAGTATCAACTATTTAACGGCTAGTGCAAGTGCTTATCAAAGAATTGAGAGTCAATTACACTCATTTTCAGACCAAATGTACAGTGCTGCAGTAGGGAATTTTATCGCTCTATTTATACATGATGCTTTTATGGCAAATGATACTGATTTGAGAATTGATTTAAGCAAGAGAGATCCAAATATCACATTAAGTTTTCATTTTTAAATAAGCCTGAAGACTCTTTTGCTAAAATAATTTTTTTAATCCGGAGGATATATGCAATTTTTTAAAAATTATTTTACTGTTTTTTTCATCAACTACGCTCTTCTTTTATTGACAAAATTTTTATTTAGTTTTTATTTGGGTTTCAATGAAATATATGCTATTTTTTGGGGCTATAAATTTGATTTTGCCGTCAGTGCTTTTGTTGCACTTGTCGTCATGCTGTTTTCGTTTTCTAAGATACTTTCAAAAACTCTTTTTATTGGGCTGAGTGTCTCTTTTTTTCTTATCCAAATTTCAGATATATTTTATTTTGCAGAATCACGACGACATATTGGTTATGAAATAACAGATTTTTTCGTAGATTTTGTCCCTCTGATGCAAACAGCTTTCAATAAATTTTTTCTTTTAACTGTTCTGGGATTTATAATTTCTGCTATTTTAGTCTATCTGCTCAGTAAAATTGATCTCTATCAAAAATTTACAAAAACAACCCCTTTAAAACTACTTGCTCTTACTCTTTTGAGTGTTTTTTTCATTCGTGGAGAATTTCAACATATTCCTTTGCATCCATATCAAGCCAATCAGATTGGTGATGTTGAAAAAGCACAGGTTGCACTCAATAGCATTTACAATATAGTATATGCCCTTTCAAAAGCCTCAAAAGAGCCAAAAATGCTTTCATTGCCACAACCTAAACCTCAAGAGATGCAACAGACTTTTCAAACATTATATGGTGACAAACACACAAGCTTTGCATCACCATACAAAGGAAAACAACCAAATGTTGTCCTCTTTTTTAGTGAAAGCTGGAGTGCAAAATGGCTGCAACCCTATGGTTTTGCAAAAAATACAACACCAAATTTCAACAAACTTTATGAAAAAGGTATCAAACCTAAGTATATGATAGCCAATGGTCACAGAACCACAGAAGGTATGTTTGCAACCTTAACATCGTTCCCAAATCCACTCGGAAAATCCATAGCAAAAACACAAC
>JAMOOV010000165.1 GCA_027065125.1 Campylobacterales bacterium
TGGATATGAAAGTGCTATAAATATCGAGATAGATCCATTTAAAGCAAAAAAATATGGTGTTGATTTCGAGACTATTTCAAAAGTTATCATGGCTCAAAACAAAGATATGCCAGTAGGCTTTATAAAGGGGAGCGATAGCTTTTATACGGTGACGATTTATGGTGAAAAAGATAATGTTTTAAAACTTCAAAACCTTATAATAAAGCCAAATGTACGATTAAAAGATATTGCTGATGTGAAATGGGGGCATCAAAAAAGAACAAGTGGATATATCGGCAATGGAAAAGACTCTATCGCTCTATCAATTCAGAGATCTCCGGGAGGCAGTGTTTTAGATGTAAGCAAAGCTGCACGAGCTGAAATGAAGAAAATGCAAGCTAAATATCCAAATATAAATTTTGAGATAAGTGATACTCAAAGAGATTTGATAGAACAGGCAAATACAAACATGCTTGAAGCTTTGCGAGATGCGATTATATATACCCTGCTCGTTATCATGGTATTTTTAGGCAATTTTAGAGCGATTATCGCTGCGGGACTCTCTATCCCTATGGTGTTTTTCTCAACAATCGCGATTATTTGGGCAACTGGTGGAGAGTTAAATATAGTAATTTATACAGCGATTATCCTAGCTCTTGGAATGCTTACGGATGATGCCGTTGTTGTATTGGAAAATATCGAAAGACACTTGATTGAAACCAAAGAGGATCTGCAACTAGCTATAAAAAATGGAACAAAAGAGGTTTTAAGTCCAGTTTTTGCAGGAACATTTGCAACTATTGCGATTCTGTTTCCGCTGATGTTTGTAGGCGGATTTCCACAAAAGATATTTAAGCCTTTGATTGAAACTTTGATTATAGCACTGCTAGTTAGTTATTTTTTATCTATCACATTTATCCCGCTCTTATCTGCCTGGCTTTATAAAAACGGAACTAAAAAGACAAAAATAGAGAACGCTTTTGAGTGGTTTTATCAAAATACTATCGGTAGATTGGTGGCTCCTTATGAGGGAATTATAAAATTTTCAAATGGTGGGTGGAAGATAGCTAGAAGAGTTATCTTGACTCTAGGCGTTATAGCATTTTTAATGTTTAGCCTAAAAAATGTTATGCCAACTATTGGAAAAGATGCTATGCCACCGATGGATACAGGAATCCTAAAAGCTCAAATTGCTTTTAGTGCAAATGGAACTGTTGATGAGGCTGAAAAAAAACTAAAACCTTTTTT
>JAMOOV010000166.1 GCA_027065125.1 Campylobacterales bacterium
CAACTCTTTAACTGTAAGTTGTTTTAGTATTTGATAAACAATATAACTTTATCAAAAACTAAAAATAATATCAAATCTCTACTCTTTTTAGATGTAGAAGTTTGATAAATTTATTATACGAGGAGAGAAAAATGAAAAAGTTAGCAATAGTAACTTTATTGACAGTAGGTACTTTATTATTGATGGCGGCAGACGGAAAAGCTTTGGCTGCAAAATGTGCAGGATGTCATGGAGCTGATTTTAGCAAAAAAGCACTTAATATGTCTAAAGTGGTAAAAGGTTGGTCGGTTGATAAGATAGCAAAAGCTCTTGAGGGTTATAAAGCCGGAACATATGGTGGAGCTATGAAAGGTGTTATGAAAGGTCAAGTTGCAAGTTATAGTGATGCAGATATAAAAGCTGTTTCTGAATATATAGCAGGATTGAAGTAGATAGTTTGTCCATAGAACTTCCTTTTTAAAGAGGGAGTTCTATGGTAAATATAGCTCCATTTCTACTGTTTGATATATATAGCTTTCCATTAAAATTGTCGTTGATGATGGTTTTGGACATATAAAGTCCTATTCCTGTACCGGTATTTTTCTTTGTCGTGAAATTTGGTTCGAAAATTTTATCTATGATCTCTTTTGGAACTCCTCCTCCGTTATCCTCTATGATGATTTTGGTACTATTCTTATCTTTTTCAAGTTTTATTTTTATATATGGGTTTTTTACCCTGTTCTCCTCTATGGCATCTTTTGAGTTGTGCAAAAGATTTAGTATAACTTGTGATAGCTGATTTGGATAGCCTTTGTACAGGATATTTTTATCGGTATATATGTCCATTTTTATACCGTTGTGTTTGATAGAGGCTTCGATGATGTTTATAGCATTTTTTATAGAATTTTTGATCTCAAATTCCACTATTTTTTTATCATTTTTGTAAAAATTTCTAAAATCATCTATCGTTTGTGACATATACTCTATCTGTTCGAGAGAGTTTTGTATATATTTATCTAAAAGGGCATCGTCAAGCTTTCCTTTTTGGCTGTATATTTTTATATTTTGTAATATCAAGCTCAATCTGGTTAAAGGGTGTCGCCATTGGTGGGCGATATTTGCCAGCATTTCTCCAAGAGCTGCCAGTTTTGACTGGTTTTCAAGAAGTCTGTCTTTTTTTACATTTTTCTCAATCTCCTGTTCCACTCTCTCTTCGAGATTGTTTGCCAAATCCTTTAATTCGTTCGATTTTTCTTGCAAAGATTCATACATGGTGTTAACTGGTTTTGAAAATAAAAGAGCAAATGGTATAGCTACGAGGATTGCTAACAGTACAGTAAAAAAAGTCCTTTTTTCCAAATAATGTTCAGTATCTTTAATTTTCTCTATTTTTTCAACATATATCAACTTCAAATTCTGAGAGTTTTTAAATTTTAACGGCTGGATATAGTATTTTTTATCTTTAATGAAGAGAGGTTTCTTTGTACTTAGTATCTCTTTTGCATATTTTGGGAATTCATCATATATCGTTCTTTGCTTTTTTTTGTATCTTGACCAGTTGTATAGCTTGTTTTTATGAATGATGAAGTAACCCTTTTCATCTACCAGGTAGACATTAAATACCGGAGAAAGAGTAAGTATCTTTAGATACTCTTTCATAAAGATATTTAATATAACAAAGCCTTTGTAGGTATTGTCTATATAGACAGGATAGGCTATCCTGATAACAGGTTTAAAAGGTCTTTCTATCTTGGCATGTTCGACATTTAAGTCTATATTTGAAAACCATATCTCATTTTTGTGTAGTTTTAAGCACTGTTTGCAGTAGTATCTTTTGGATTTATTTTGGAGTAGATACTTTGTTATCTCAAAAGGCTTGTCTCCTATCTTTTTTCTGTCAAATCTTATGGCTTCGTTGCCCTTTGCATCTATGTATCTAAGCTGCATATAGTATTTGTCACTGCTTATGATGGTCAAAAAGACATTTTCGGCTATCTTTTTATCTTTTTTGCTTTTGACAAAATTTAAAAAGTTTTTATTGTTTCCTATAGCCTTTAGGGTGTCTGAAACATTTTCATAAAAAAAGTTTAAATACTCCATCTTATCTTTTGCATGTATTTTTGCCTGATGTTCAAACTTTTTTAGGGATGTGAGGTTGTTAAAATAGATATGAAGTATAAAAATTGATGATAGCAAAAAGGTGGCAAAGAGTAGATAGGATAGGAAAAGATATAGTTTAAATCTCTTTTTTTGTCTATTTAAATTTTCAAGTTTTATCATATCTGTTGATTTTGTATCCTAAGCCTCTGACATTGATGATAAAATCTTTTTTTAACTTGGCTCTGAGTTTTTTTATCTGTGTTCTTAAAGTGTTGCTGTTTATCGGCTTGTCTTGCCACACATACTCTATGATTTTATCGTAACTAACTGTATGGGAGATATTTTTTATGAGTAAAAATATAAGGTTTTTTTCGTTTTTGTTTAACTCTACTTCGTTTCCTTTGTCATCTATGAGTTCCATTTTATCCGTATTAAAACTATATATGTCGTTTATTTTGATAAGACTTTTAAAACTGTCTTTGATAAGAAGCTTGTTTATGCGAAGTTCAAGTTCTTCAAAATAGAAAGGTTTTCTTATATAATCGTTACAACCAAGAGAGTATGCCTTCTTGACATAGTCTATATCGGACATGGAGGTTATAAAAATAACGGGAGTGTTTATATCGAAACTTCTCAACTCTTTTAGTGTTTCAAAACCGTTGAGCCCCGGTATATTGATATCAAATAGAAATATATCATAACTTCCGAGGCTAATATTTTCAAATAAATCATCAGCATTACTATAACCGTCAACGGTATGGTTCTTCATCTCAAAGTATGTTTTGACCTCATCTCTTATGAAGTCGTCATCTTCAAGTATCAATATCTTCATTTTATATCATACCGGCTTCTTGAAGATATTTTTTTAACCCCTCTTTTTTGTATATACCTTTTACGATATAATTTAAAAATATTATCATCTGCTTTGGACCGGCATATCCCGGAAGTTGGATAATCTTATTCCAATTTTTGTCAAATATGACAATTTGAGGGGTAACTTTTACAGAAAATCCCATCTTTAAAGATACTGTATTTGTTTCTTTTGGAGGATTTTTATCCCCCATGAGATATTCATGATATTCATCTATCGGTATAGAGTAAAGATTGAAATTCTCTTTTAATATCTTGTGCAACACCTTGTTTTGCTCAATATCTTTTTTAAATATTTTGCAATATGGACAAGTTTTTGTTTCAAAAAGTAAAAGCACATTTTTGCCATTTGCAACAAGTTTTGTGGTATGTTTAAGTAAACCGTTTTCAGCATATATATTTGTTATAGTCAACACCATAGTAAATAATGCTATCAATATTTTTTTCATATTTTCCCCCACTTATCAAAAAAAGTTATCTATTTTTTCTCTTTTATGATACCCTTTTTTATGTAAAATTCTTTTAAAGTCTTATAGATTTCGCCGTTTTTTCTATCTTTTCCAAGCCACAATCCGCTTTTGACAAACTCAAGAGTTGCAAGGAATTGCTTGGTAGGCATATAGCCTGGTACTATAAAGATACTTTTCCCCTTTTTATCCGCAAAGATAAGTGTAGGAGTAGAAGTTACATTGTAGATATTTACCAGAGTCTTTGTATCGACATCCATAGGCTTACCCTCATGCATCAACTTATGCAATCTGTTTTTTGAAGCATTTAGACTATATGTAGTAAACTCGTTTTTAAGCTCATCATATAGCTTTTTATTGTTATGGATATCAAGTTCAAGTTTTCTGCAGTATGGACAAGTTTCCGCTTCAAATATAAGTATCATATATTTGCCATCAGGTTTGATCATGGCTGCATCTTTAATTACATCACTTAGATCGACTTTGGGAATAGTATTTTTTTCAGTTGTAGCTACTTTGGCGACAGCTTCTTTCTTCTTCTCACTCTTGTTAGCCATTTTATTGACCGTGGTTTGTGTTTGAGTTGTCTTTTTTACCGTTTTTACGGAAGTCTTTTCGTCACAACCTGTCAATAAAAACAGGGTTGCTATGAACAACCCTGTCAAAACTTTACTTAAAGTTTTTTTCATTTTTTAAGACCTTTTACATATCCGTGGAATATGGCATTGACTTTATTGATATGGTTCTTATCGGTCAATATACCAGGAGTAGTGTTTACTTTTTTCCAAAGTTTTGCATTGCTTGTATTTTTATGACAACCCATGCAAACTCCGGTTCTTTCCATCTTCTCTCTCATATCTTGATCAAGTGGTCTTGAAGCTGGCCAATGAGAACCCACATTTGCAAGCTGTTTTCCATCTCTTGTAACGACTTGAGACCATCCAAAATTCATTCCCGGAATGGCTTTCATCTGAACTGTTGTATGAGATGAAGCAAATTTGCCTGTTGCTAAGTCTTGAATATCTATTTTAGTATCTTTATCTTGTTCTATCATAGGATCTTTTTTTCCGTATCCAAGAGCTTTTTGACTAGAGTGACAACTTTCGCAAGTTCTGGCTTTAGCTGCTGTAGTATGCGGCTGCACCGGCGACATATCTATACCGTTAACTATATGACCGTTGTCGTGAACTCTTGCTTGTTTGTTAAGAATAATTGTTTCACCTTTTGGTCCTATAACAGTATAAGTTACTTGACATCCAGGCATAATAGGAGTAACAAGACCTTCTCCGTTGATACCGAGTATCGGATCTTCCCATTCGGTATAACTTCTTGTTTCGCTTGATTTACCTATTTGTTTTTTACCTTTTGTTCCAAGAACAGATTCGCTTGTTTCACCATTTTTAAAGTGAGTTGAACCACTTGCTATCCAATCAATTTTGCTTTTGCCTTTTCTATAATCTGTTTTTACATGACATCCATAGCATTGTGGAGCCCAACTTGAGTGGCATGAATAACATTCGAGTTTGTCCATATGAGCTTGAATGGTATCCATAGCAACTTCTGCATCTTGTGATTTGAAAGTCTTTTTGATATGTTTTGTTTTTAGAAGTGGCACTATCAAATCTTTTCCACTTGCTAAATGGGCTATAACCATATTTGAATCTTTTTTCTTGATAACATTTCCAAGAGGATTTCCTCTTGTAGAGAGTAGGTATCCACCTTCAGGATTATAGACGGTACCTTGCTTCATCCAAGCAGGAAGAGTTTTTGCTAATCCTCTTGAACCGTCAGGAGCTCCGACAGCAAGCTCTTTCTCTCCATAACCTATCTTTAACTCCCAAGGATATTTTTTAGTAGTTCCATGACAATCCGAACACTCTATCTCAACTTGACCGAGAGTTGTTCCGGCTATATTTCCATCACCATGCATGTCTATAGATGTATGGCAGTCTTGACATGTCATACCGGCTTTAAAGTGTATGTCTGATTGTAGGTGAGTATATCTTTTTCCATGGGTTTTGCTTTGAGCTTTACCGCCCGGCATTAAAGGCGAACCATATGGTTGCTCCATCATGCCCATATAGGAAACACCTATTCTTTTACCTCTATTATGGCAAGAGTTACAAGTTTCAGGATGAATACCGCTAAAAGTTATACCTGTGGTAGGTACATGAACTTTTGCTTCTCTGGTAGCTTGCATTTCATGAACAAGCAAATGACCATGCTCTTTTTTATTTATAGTAGGATCATTACCTTCATATATACCTTCGTTTCCATAAGGAATATGACAGGCACTACATCCCATACCTCTCCAATCTCCTCTTCCTTTTCTTCCTCTAACACCTACATGGCATCTTTGGCAATCACTTCTTTGGTATGAAATACTTGCATTATAACCCATTCTTTTTACAAATGCCTCATGGCTTTCGCCCGGTTTTTGCATTAAATCAGCTGAAGATTGCGGAGGAAGTGGAAGTTGTTTTAGTTCCGTAGGAAACTGATCTTTATATTTTTTTGCCATAGCAACCATATACTTTTTATATGTTTTTGTTCCCCAAGTAGGAGTTTGACCGTCCATATCTTTTATATCATAATCACCAAACTTTACTTTTTGTGTATCTTCACTACCCCAAGTGTGTAGATTACCTTGGATTTTACCGGCTTCTGTAGCCATTAGAGCTTTTTTCATATTATTTACAGTATCTGAATGGCAAAGACCGCAAGTTTTATCCATGACCCAGTAACTTCCTGGATCTCTGACAAATGCCTCTAATCCGCCCGGATGTCCCGGAGCTCCTTTGTGAGCATCTTTTTTTGTAGTAGCTTTCGGATTACCACCATGGCAAATAATACAACCGTTAGGATCTCCTACAGTTGCACCCATTGCTTTGATTTGCTTCATCATATCGCTATCTTTATGCCTAATATCCTCTATACCCTTGTGACACGACATACAGTCGGCAAAAGCCCAAGAGGATAATAGAACAACAAAGATCGCAATTTTGCTTAAGCTTGACCTTAACATGTTCTCTCCTTTTTATTTTTTGTCAAAACTATTGACTATGTGAAATATTAACAAAACAAAGTGCCTCTAAAGTGCTTTTCTTAAAGAGATTACTGCACAGTAGTAACCCAATTCTTTTTGAGTATAAATCTTAATGTAGTAGTTTTTTAAACTGTTGCTTGATTTTGCCAAAGTCTCCGTAAACAAAACAACTATCAAATCCGCATAGTAGAAAATTTTTATCATTGATGACTTTTTGGAGTAAAAAGGGGTAGGGTAGGTTCGAGATGCTTTTTGAAAATTTTAATAGGTTGATTTTGGAACTTTTTAACACTAAGATACCATACTTTAACATGAGAGTGTCATCAGTTATTTGAGGTGAGTAGGCGGGGTTTTTGCTTGAATTTTGTAGAGATTTTTTAGCTATCTC
>JAMOOV010000167.1 GCA_027065125.1 Campylobacterales bacterium
CATAGTCATATCATTAATATTCAAGGAGAGAGTTACAGACTTAAACAAAAAAGAAAGGCTGGAATTTTATAGGAGTTATTATAGGTGTAACAGATGTTACTAAGTGGTACATTTTTGGACGGCGGTTGACATTTATTGCTGTAATATTTTGTAAAGAAGTTATCAAACTCTTCCCAGTTTATAGTATCTGCTAATGCAATAAGAGGATCATTGCTATCAAACATATCTCTAAGTCCTAAATGAAAAAGATTTGGTTGATTGTTTTTAGTAGTTACAGAAAGCATTTTTTTACCTATTTTCGACCAGAAATTAGTCCGGTTTATTATGTTTTTCGGTTGAAATTATAGCTAAATTATGCTTTTAAAGTCCTAAATATAGGGGTTTTAATGGTTTTTCAGGGGGGGGACTAAATAGATAAGCAGGGCATAAAATTAAGATTTGAGGATATAGCGATTTTATAATTCAAAATTCAAGCCCCGACTTTTTTAGAATTGACTATCAGACAAAAAATGTAAAATTTATTTGTAATTGTGATGATGAAACAATAGATGATATTTTAGCGAAAGTTAGAGTTTTGATGTAGTTAAGATCAATCCCATACTACAGATATACCATACTCACTATCAAGTATAAGAGATTTTTTGTACTCTTTTTTTGCTTTAAAGCTATATAGTGTAACCTCTATCTCTTTATTGTTTAGTAGCTCTTTAACCTCTTTTTTTGATAAATTTTTCTTACCCCATCTTGCAAGTGAATTGCCCCATATCCTAAATGAGCAGCAAGAGTCTTGTGTGAGTTCAAACATTTCACCGTCCTCACTCTTCCATTTGGCATTTGAACAGGTGAATACATTGGTGCTTCTGCCTTGAACAATCTTCTTTTTGCAATACACCAGCCCATCTTTGCAAAATGGGCATTTGTCTATATAAGTTTTATTTTTCATTTGGAGGTTATATCAAAAGTTTGAAAGATAAATAATTTAAAAATTTAAACCTCAATTCTTAGAAGTCTATGTTAAATAAACCACCGCATTTTGCTTTTTGTCCATTGGTAAAATTTATCTTGGTTGGGGTGAAAGTTACTTTTAAGTCTTCTATTTTTTCATCTTTTAAGATTTTTTCAATTTCTCCAATAATAGAGTGTCTTTTTTGTATATGAAGAGTAGCTTTTGGTTTTATAACTATATCTTTGCTTATAAAATCTGTAAGGATGGTGCTACCGTCTTTGTCTTTAATAGTAAGTTTTCCGGCAAAAGAAGCTATACTGTATGGGTAATTATTTACAATAGTAAAACTTAGATCATAATATGGTAAAATAAGATTATTATATACATATCTGAAGTTTTTAACACCAATCTTGTCACAACCTGAGAGGATAAATTTTCTCGTAGTTTCTACTTTTTGTTTTTTAACCTCTTTTTTTAGATTTTTAATCTCTTTATCTTTAGAGTTTAAAAGTTTTTCCATCTTATTCATTCTCTCAATTAAATAATTTAATTTCTTCTCTATCTCTGAGTTTGTAGCGGCAAAGATAAAAATCGGTATCAATAAAAATATTGCTATTTTTTTCATATAGTCTCCCTTAAAAATATTTGATTATTTTATCTAAAAGGTTATAAACTTAAGCTGAATTGGAATTGTATAAAAAAATTAAAAATTCTAGCTATGAGTTTAAAATATTGATAAGTTTTCAATTGTTTTTATAAAAATACTCTAAAAGAGTTTGTTGAAAACTTTTGTTACGATTTTGAACAAAAACTTATAAAAACAGGCAAGATCAAAAAACTGCAAGGTATTTCTGACAAAGAGTATAGACTAAAACTTAGAAGTTATGGGATAATATATAAAAAATAGGATGAAAAGTTTATCATTTTAGTTTTAAGTGTAAGAAGTAGAGAAAATACTTATAAAAATCTAAAATAAATCAAACTATAAAAGCAATCTCTAGTTATAATGTAAAATAGATACAAATAATATTTAAAATAAAAATTTATGATAGAAAAAAGAAAGATAAAAGATAACCACCCGTAAAACGGGTGGTTATTATATAATTTGATTAGAAGTTATATCTTGCCTCGAATCTAAATTCGTTCTCATCGTCTCTTGCAGGAGCATTCAAATCATAATCAAGTACATCATAGTAAACATGGAAACCAAGTTTTTTGTTGTACTGATACTTAGCACCAACTATGTATTCATCACTATCATCATTAGCTGTTGTGCCATCATCTATACCTGCATAACCGGCATATACATTTGTTTTGGCATCTACATTGTAAGCCAACTTAGCATAGTAAGCATCAGTATCTTGCATCTCTGCTATCCAATATCTATTTGCTGTCGGAAGAATTGCTGCTATAGAAGAATCGTAAGCTACTGCGGCTACACCTGCATCATCACTGGTAGCTGCATAACCAATCTTACCACTAAAACCGTTAGCAGCATAGGCAACATTTACATTGTACATACTTTTGTCATCGCCATAACCTACAGCCTTAGCAAAATTATCTTCTGGCTCAAAGTATGAGTAATCAGCATGGATACTCAAACCTGCCATTGGCTTAACAGTAGCTTGAAGTGTAAAAATATTGTCAAAAGCATTTGTAACTGTATAGTACCAAGCATTAACACTTGCCATATCGTTTTTATAAGTAACTGCAACAGCTCCTAAGTCTTGACCAAGATATTGAACAGGTAACAATGACTCAGCTGGGCCGATGTTTACCTCGTCTGCATATACACCGGCAACCGTAAAGCCATTGCCAACATTATAACTTACTACAGCACCTGCACCATGAGTAGGTGTAGCAATATCGTGACTTAGTATAGGTAGTGAACCCATAGGAATCTTACCCATTATGGCAGCTACAGGACCGTTTGAATATTTTAAAAACAAAAGATTGTTTGCAATTGCTTTATCTATTTCTTTAGGATTATTGATAATTTTATTCCCGTCTGTTCTCATGTCACTTTGGACTGAAGATCTATAAACCATTGTGAAATTTTCACCAACAGGAACACCGAAAACGAATACACCGTTTGTTCTCCATCTATTGTAATCCCTACCTTGATCGAAGTCTCTATTATAAAATCTAACTCTTAACATACCGTTTAGAGTAACACCTTTTATAGAATCCTCAAGCGAGGAAGCATTTGCTACCGAAAAAGCACCTGCTGCCAATATAGCAGCCAAACTTAGCTTAGCTAATTTCATTTATATCTCCTTGTAAAATTGTTTTCCTGAGTATTATACTAAAAAGAGGTTCAATTTACAATTAAATTTAGCTTAAAATGTAGATAAAATAGTATTTTTTTTCATGTTTTGTAAAATTTGGGGTGAAAAATAAGTAGTAAGTAGCTGGTAGTGGGTAGTAAGTAGTGTTATTTGAAATGGATGATTCCCATCATCTTAAGTATCACTCCGGCGATAAGGGATATGGTGGCTATGTTGAACATTCTGAGATTGTTAAACTTTTTATCGTAAAATCTATCTCTTTCTATGATATAGTCTCTTATGGTTACCTCTTGAGCTTTTGTAAGCTCTTCTATCTTAAATGTAAGTTTCACTATACTCTCATTGACTTGCTCAAACTTTTTATCAACCTGCTCAAATCTCTTGTCAACCTGCTCAAATCTCTTGTCGACTTGTTCAAATCTTTCATTAACATATTTCTTCATTTCATCAAAACGATTGTCGACTTTAGTCTCAAAAGATTTTTGCCAATTTTTAATCTCGTCTATTTGATACTGCATATGATCAAATCTGCTTTCAAAGTATTTGGTTGTGGGTATGATATTTGCTACAAGGATATCCATGGTCTCTTGATTGATCGTTAAACTTTTCTCATTTTTTTCCATATTGATATCTCCTTATTTTGATTGGACAATTATACAAAATATGTCTGAAGTTGTCAAATTGGGAGTGTTGAGTAGAAAAAAGTTGTAAAATTTTAAAAAGGCAAAGAAATTTGCCTTTTTTTATCGCATTTTACCCATACATCATATTTGGTAGCCAAAGAGATATGATGGGGATGTATGTTACAAGCAACAATCCAACAAGTAGAGTTATAGTCCAAGGTAATGTATAGATGATAACATCTTTTATGTTAAATCCGGTTATACCGCTTGTTACAAACAGGTTTAATCCTACTGGGGGTGAAACCATACCTATCTCCATGTTGACCGTGATGATGATACCGAGGTGGATGGGATTTACTCCAAGGGTCGTTGCTACCGGCAAAAGCAGAGGCACAAGTATCATGATGATAGCACTTGGCTCCATAAAACTTCCGGCTATGATAAGTAGTATATTTATAAGCAATAAAAACATAATTTTTCCAACATGGGCATCTACAAGAGCTTGGGTAATATGCTGGGGTACATTTTCAAGAGTTAAAAAGTGTGCAAAAAGCATAGCATTGGCTATGACAAACATGATCATCGCGGCAGTTTTTGCAGACTCTAATATGATAGGATAAAAATCTTTGAGCTTTACATCTTTGTATATTATCCAAGAGACGAAAAATGCCCATACTGCGGCTACTGCGGCTGCTTCGGTTGGAGTAAATATACCTCCGTAAATACCGCCGATAACTATGATAATAGTCATCAAAGCCCAAGAAGCATCTTTTAGTTTTGCCATTCTCTCTTTAAAAGGAGCGGGTTTAGTCTTTTTAAAACCCAACCTTTTTGCACCGATATATGTAACAGCTATAAGCATACCTCCGAGTAAAAAACCCGGTATAACTCCTGCCATAAAAAGTTTTCCTATAGATTGTTCTGCAGTAACTCCATAAACTATCATAACGATAGAAGGAGGTATCAATATACCAAGACTTCCCGAAGTGGCTACCGTTCCGACTGCATATCTTTTGGGATAACCGGCTTCTTGAATAGCTCCGAACATGATAGAACCTATAGCAACAACCGTAGCAGGAGAGCTGCCACTAACTGCAGCAAAAATGATACTTGCAAATATAGCACTTATAGGAAGTCCTCCGGGAAGATGTCCTACCGCACTTTTTGCAAAATCTATAATCCTCCTTGATGCACTACCTTTGCTTAGAAGATTTCCTGCGAGTATAAACATAGGTATAGCCATGAGGGAGTAAGAGTCTATTTTTTCAAAGAGCATAGATGAAACTTCCACTGGTGATATAGGGGTAAAAAGCATCAGGGTTACAAATGTACTTCCTCCTAAGGCTACGGCGATAGGGGTTCCTATGAGCATAAGAGAGAGAAACAATCCAAAAAGTATATAAATGCTCATTTGTCTTTCCTTGCCAAGTTATTTAGTTTTTGGTGTAATCTTTGATGAAGTTGAGATAGTTTTAGTTTAATTTTCTCGATCTTTGCATCTCTATTTTCATTTTGAAGATCAGAGATTTCATCGCTAATAAATTTTTCCATCTCTTTTTCAAGTTTTTCAAGTTTTTCTTCTATCCTCTCTATCTTATCCTCTTTTTCGTGGACTTCCAAGGTTTTTTCCATTTTATGAATCTTTGTCTCGTCTTCGCTTTCTTGCATTTTTGAGAGTATCATTTCAGCTTCACTCTCTCTTCTTGCAAGTTCTGCTGGAGTTTTGATGATCTCGATAAGTTTTTCAAAAACCCTTAAAGCTGCAGATGCGAAAGCAATAGGTATGACACTATAAGGTATCCACATGGGAACTGCCCAATCGTCACTCATACCAAGCCAATGTATCTGAGGGATTACAAGATCCACGGAAACCTCTTCGAGTTCTATCTCAAGTTGTAAAAATTTATATCCGTAGTATGCTACCGCAGATAGATAGATGATCACCAATATATGAGAAAGAATCATAAGAGCTTTCATCAATGGAGCAGGTAATCTCTCCATAAGGATAGTAACAGATATGTGAGCATCTTTTTTGAAGCAATATGCTGCTCCAAAAAAGGCACTCCAGATAAAAAAGTAGTTTGTAAGTTCGCTTGCCCAAGTAATAGAGCCGTTAAAGCCGTATCTTGCAACAACATTTATAGAAGCCAACACGACTCCGGCTGCTATACCGAAAGCCGCGATGGATTTGTTTATACTACCAAGAATCTTATCAATCAGACCAAACATAATACTTATGCTATTATTTTGCAAGCTTTAGTGCTGCTTGGATTAAATCTTTTCCGATTTTTTTCTTGCTGTAAAATTGTGGATATATGGTACTCTCTACTTTCTCCCATGCCGCTCTTTGTGCAGGAGTTAAATGATATATTTTTAACTTGCCGGTTTTTTTGGCATAAGCCTCTATCTTTTTAAATTGAGAATTGTTGAGTTCTATCGCACATTGTCTCTCTTTTGCGGTTGCCTCTTTCATGGCTTGTTTTACATCTTTTTGAAGATCTACAGGCAAAGAGTTCCAAAACTTTTTGCTCATAACAACAAGATATCCAAGATATCCGTGGTTGCTCATAGTCATATACTTTTGAACTTCATAGAACTTTTTAGTATAAATGTTAGAGATAGTGTTTTCCTGTCCATCAATAACACCTTGCTGAAGAGCGGAGTAAACTTCGCTAAAAGGCATCATTTGAGGATTGGCTCCTACTACTTTAAACTGAGCCTCAAGAACTTTTGAACTCATTATCCTAAACTTTTGACCTTTTGCATCTTTTGGCCAAAGTATTGGTTTTTTTGATGAACTTAACTCTTTGAAGCCGTTATCCCAAAAATCAAGAGCAACATAACCTTTTTTTGTAACCATGTTTTTAAGCTTAGCACCGACTTCGCTATCTTGGACTCTATGAATATGATTCATATCTTTAAATAAAAACGGCAAATCAAAAAGTGCAAGTTGAGGCACAAATCTACCGAATTTTGAAAAAGACGGACATGCCATTTGTACCGAGTTTAGTTTAAGAGCTTTTAAAACCGCTTTATCTTTATATAGTTGAGAGTTTGGATAAACTTGAACATCTATTTTGCCACCGCTTAACTCTTCTAATCTTTTTGCAAAAAAATCTGCGGCTTTACCTTTTGGTGTGTTTGGACTAACAACATGTGAAAATTTTAATACATACTGTGCTGAAAATGCACTGGAAGCCAATAAACTTGCTATCATAATAGCTTTAACTGTTCTTTTCATAGAAACTCCTTGTAAAATTTGATATATTGTAATATTATTGTGTGTAAAATATATGTAAAATGGTAATTTTTTGTAAAAAATATATAGATTTATAACCAAAAGTTACATTTTGAACTGTATTTATATCAATTTTAAGATAGGAAGTTGGTTACAATCTGTAACCAACCGCATGAATATTTTGTATCAATCCTTCTGGGAGTTTTTTTCTTAAATTTTTAGCAAGAAGTCTTAAAGCATTTTGACTCATAGCATCGTCATATCCCCAAACATAGGTTTCTATCTCTTTATAATCAACTGTTCTATCTTTTTCAATAAGGAGTTTTAGGAGTCTGTTCTCTTTTTTTGTGAGCTTGTGTTCGTTGCCTTCATTGTCTATAACTAAGTGTTTATCTTCATTATATATCCATCCTTCTGCAAGTTTGTGAATATTTTTTTTCTCTTTATTTTGAAGAAAAATTTCAAGAGCACGATTTAACTTTGCCTCCGTTAAAGGTTTTACTATATATCTTATGAGAGAGAGTTCGACTGCACTTAACATATACTCAATATCGGTATATGCTGATATTATGATGATTTGTGTAGATGAGCTTATTTTTCTTATCTCTTTTACCAATTCTATCCCATCAAGTCCCGGCATTTTTACATCAGTGATAACAAGATCGGGCATATGTTTAAGGTATAGTTCATAAGCATCATTTCCATTTTCTGCCACAAATACTTTTTTAAAGATCATTTTTAAAAGCTCTGCTATGTTTTCTCTTGTTCCTTTTTCATCTTCGGCATATAAAACTGTATAGTTTTTTAAATTCTTTAATTTTTCTTTCATAATTTTTCACCTTACATAAAATGTTATATCAATGTATGATATAATAATTTTCCATTAAAATCAATAAAAAAGGTTGCATTAATGAAAATTATCAAAGAAAATAATATAGCAAAGGTTATAATCATATCCATAAGTATCATTCTTTTTGCATTGTTGATTTTGACAATATATTTTTCTATCGAGAGGCAATATGAAAAATTTGAAAAAGAGTTAAATAGCCTAAAACAAGAGAGAATATATAATCAAAAAATGTTTTTGAAGAGAGAGGTTGATTCTGTCATTCACTATATAGATTTTATAGATAAAGATAACAGTATCAATAAAAAAGATGTAAAAAGAATCATTTACAAGTATATAAATTCTATAAGATTTGGGGAGAGTGATAAAAACTATGTTTTTGTCTATAAAATAGTTAATTTTAAAGGTGGAGATAGATTTGCAAAGATGCTTATCAACCCAAATAGAGCGGATTTGGTAGGAAAATATATCTCCGACAGCTATAAAGATGCTGATGGTAAAGAGTTTAGAAAAGAGTTTTTGAAAGATATTAGACAAAAAGGGGACTCTTTCGTGATATATAGATATAAAAAGATGGGAGTAGATAAAAAGATCTTAAAACTCTCCTATTTTAAACTATATAAAAAATATGATTGGGTAGTTGCGGCCGGAGTTTATCTTGATGATATTGAAAAATCTATTCAAGAGAAGAAGAGACTACTGTTTTCAAATATCAAAGGAGAGATTGCCACTACTGTCTTGATATATCTTTTCTTTTTTATTGTGGCATTTTTATTTTCTATCTTTCTTGGAAATAGAATTGATAAGTTTTTTCAAGATTATAAAGATGAAGTACAAAAAAAGACTATGGAGTTGGAGCATTTAAATAACAAATTGGAAGAAAGAGTCAAAGAGGAAGTTGAAAAAAATAGAGAAAAAGATCAATTTCTTGTGCAAAAGTCAAAATTTATAGCTCTCGGTGAAATGATAAGCAATATAGCCCATCAGTGGAGACAGCCTCTTAATGAATTGTCCGCCGTGATAATGAATATAAAGATGAGATACAGAAAAGGTATGCTTGATGATGAGTATTTTAATAAAAAGAGTGAAGATATAGATAGGCTTCTTGAATTTATGTCCCAAACTATAGATGACTTTAGAAACTTTTTTCTTCCGGATAAAACTAAAAAACTTTTTTGTATCAAAGAGGCTTGTGAAAATGTTGTTTTTATCATGTCATCTTCTTTAAAAGATAAAAATATAAAAGTAACTATAGATATAGATAGGCAAATAAAAGTATATGGTTATAAAAGTGAATTTGAACAAGTAGTTTTAAATATACTCTCTAATGCAAAATATGCGATTATCAAAAATAAAATACAAGAGCCGTGTATTTGTATCACTTTAAAAGATAAAAGAGATACTATTTGTTTAGATATCGAAGATAATGGGGGAGGTATAAAAATAGAGCCAATTGAAAAAGTATTTGAACCATATTTTACCACCAAAGAGTCATCTTCGGGTACGGGTATCGGGTTATATATGTCAAAACTTATCATAGAAAAAAATATGGGAGGTCGCTTGAAAGTTTATAATAGTAATAAAGGGGCAATATTTTGTATAGAAATAAAAAAAGGTGACCTAAGCCACCCTTTTTCTGAAAACAACACACAAGAGAGTAGATAGTTTTTAAACTAAATTCCTTTAAATTATGATGTAATTATACAAGTTAAAAGTAAATCAAAAGTAAACTAAAAAACTATCTTTTGTGGAATAGGTGCACTAATAATCTCTTTTCTTCTTTGCCTTTTATGGGTTTTATTGTTGTTTAATTGTTTTTTTCTTTGTCGTTTAATTTTATTTATCATTTTTTTAAATTTATAATTTTGCATTTTTTTATATACATATAAAGATGTGATAGTTCTATTGTTAATAGTAGCATACACAAGATCTCCTATATGTGCCAATCCTTTTTTGCCGTAAGCTATGGCTTCTTTTAATTTGTGATTTGACAAATCTGTGGCTTTGATATGGTATATCCAAGTCTTTTGTTTTGATGAATATTTTATATCTTTTATAATTCCTTTTATATATCCACTTTTTTGCGAAACGACACTTTTATTTTGTGTATTATTGTTTGTTGTGTAAGCGGTTGATCTGAAACCTGTTTTTGTAATTTTTTGATTTGTTGTATTTTTCATCGTGTGAGTTTGATAACCCGTAGGCATTGGTAAAGTATAATCATTTTGCAAGGTACAAGATGAAAGTAGCAATATAGTTATAAATGATATAAGTGGTTTTAAAAACAAAATCTTCTCCAAATTTTTGGTGGAAGTGAGGGGGATCGAACCCCTGTCCAAAAGTCAACTTACAATGGGTCTATCTACATGTTTAATGCAAATGAAAGTTCTCGATTTATCTGCCCATTTGCAAATGCAGACAAATCAAAGTTCAAAGTGTCGGTTAAAAGTTGAACGGCTTTTAACCCAAGCTATCGAAAGTGTTAAGCCATATAGTCTTCAGATAGCATAAAGACTATGCGACTGACCTACCGTTAGGTTTACGCTACAGCGAGCGCAGGTCTGTAATTTGTATTGTTTGCGTTTAATTTTAACGGAAAAGTTTTACGGTTTATTCAGACCGACATGAACCCAAAGCTTGTCAACTCCTGTCGAAGCCAAGTCACTCCCTAATTAATCTCACTTTTAATAAGTAATGCAAGAGAAGATATATTATCAATTTTTTGAGTATTTGTCAAGTTCTCATCAAGTAATATCTTAACAAATGCACTACCCACAATAACTCCATCAACATTTTTTGACTTTTTCTTTGCTGTTTTTTCGTTTACTCCAAAACCAAGAAATATATCTGTTTTGCTAAATTCTCTTATGTTCTCTATGATTTGAGTTAAGTCTTCTTCTTGTCCTGAGCCGGTTATCCCTGCATAAGCTACAAGATATATGAACTCTTTTGAATCTTTTGCTATAGTTTTTATCCTCTCTTTTGTATCGGTGGGAGCTACAAAATCTATAAAGGAAAGAGGAATATTTTTAAATTTGTCTTTATATGTCAAAGATTCTTCGTATGGCAAATCAGGTATAATAAAACCTTTTATTTTGCATTCTAAGGCTTTATTTATATAAAAATCTAACCCTTTTTTATAGAAAGGATTGAAATATCCCATCCAAAGAGTATTTATCTTATTTGCTACTTTTTTGGAAACATTTAAAAGATTTTGCATTTTAAAACCACTTTGCAAAGCTCTTAAATTTGCCTCTTCTATGATAGGTCCATCTGCTACAGGATCAGAAAAGGGTATGCCCAGCTCTATAAAATCAACTCCATTTTCCTTAAGAGAAAGCATTAAATCTTCAGTAAAATTTTCATCAGGGTATGCACAAGTTATATAGGCTACTAATTTTTTCAAAACTAAAAACTCCTTTTTAAAAACGGCTAATGTTTATTTTCTATGCTTGTAGGTATTTTTATAATCTTTGGATCTAATTCACTAAAAGATTCCGCATCATTTTCCAAATCATTACCATATCTTGTAAATTGATCTTTTACACACAATAACCAATCTATAAAATCATCATTTGCCGGACCATCTAACTCTCTTGCTTCTTCAAGCACCTCTTCAATCAAGATAGAGAGTTTTTGTATCGGTTTGATTTTTAAATATGATGAAGCGGATTTAATATTGTGAGCAATTCTAAAAAGTTCTTGTATATTATTTTTGTACTCTTCGGGCTTCGCAAGATATATGATGAGATTTTCCATTTGATAAGCCATCATACTGTAATGGATGATAAAATCATCTACTATGTCATAGTCATATTCTTCGAATAAATCCTCTTTTATGCCCACAATTATCCCTTTTTTTTAATTTGATTGATATTATATCATTTTTTAGATAAAATCATAACAAATATAATATATTAGGAAGATTGAAATTATGCAAAACATTAATACCATAATATCTTTAAAGTCAAATAGAAAAATAAGTATGATAACCGCTTATGATGCTTTAATGGCAAAAATTTTTGATGATATTGTTGACATCATTCTTGTGGGAGATAGTTTGAGTATGAGTTTTTCAGGAGAAAAAGATACTATTGGTATCACTCTTGAGGAGATGATATATCATACAAAAGCTGTTTGTAGAGGGGTTAAAAAAGCTCTTGTTGTTTGCGATATGCCTTTTGGTAGTTATTTGGATGAAAAATCCGCTCTTTTAAATGCTGCAAAAGTGTATAAACAAAGCGGTGCTACTGCTGTAAAGATAGAAGGTGGAGCAAATAAAGCCCATATTGTACGAAGTTTGACAAATAACTCTATTGCTGTTATGGGGCATATAGGATTGATGCCTCAATATGTTAGGCTTGAAGGCGGATATAAAGTTAAAGGTAAAAATGAGATCGAAAAGCAGAAGCTTATCGAAGATGCAAAAGCCGTAGAAGATGCAGGTGCATTTGCTCTTGTGATAGAGGGTGTTAAAAGTAGTGTAGCTAAGGAGATAACCGATAGTGTAAATATACCAACTATCGGGATAGGAGCCGGAAAAAATACTGATGGTCAAGTACTGGTGTGGAGTGATATGCTCGGATTTTTTGATGAATTTAAGCCTAAATTTGTCAAAAGATATCTTAACGGAGCCGAGATTGTAAAAAATGCAGTTAAAGAGTATGTTGAAGATGTAAGAAATGGCAAATTTCCAACTGAAGAGTATAGTTATTAATCATGGAAAGAGTCGTAGAAATAGAGAAATTTGATATAGAAAATAGTTATGAAGTTTCATTAAGACCAAGTAGTTGGGAAGAGTATATAGGTCAAGACAAGATAAAGAAAAATCTAAAGGTATTTATAGAGGCTGCTAAAAATAGAGAAGAGGCGATTGATCATATACTTTTTTTTGGTCCTCCCGGACTTGGAAAAACTACACTTGCTCACATCATATCCAATAGAATGGAAGCCAATATAAAGGTAACTACTGCTCCAATGATAGAAAAAGCAGGAGATTTGGCGGCAATTTTAACAAATCTTGAAGAAAAAGATATTCTTTTTATAGATGAAATACACAGACTTTCTCCTGCTGTTGAAGAGATACTTTACTCTGCTATGGAGGATTTTAGGTTAGATATCATCATAGGTAGCGGTCCTGCGGCTCAAACTATAAAGATAGATATTCCAAGATTTACTCTCATAGGAGCAACGACAAGAGCGGGTATGATAAGTTCTCCTCTTAGAGATAGATTTGGTATGCACTTTAGACTTCAATTTTATAGCGATGAGGATTTGGCATGTATTATTAAAATAGCTTCCAATAAGTTAGATATAAAGTGTGAAAAAGATGCTTCTTTGGAGTTGGCTAAAAGGAGCAGAGGTACTCCAAGGATAGCATTGAGGTTGTTGAAAAGGATAAGAGATTTTGCTGAAGTGGGGGGCAAGAAAAGTATAGATTTGGATGTAGCAAAATTTGGACTTGATGAACTTGGAGTCAATGAACTTGGTTTTGATGAGCTTGATGTCGGTTTTTTGAAAATATTACTTGATTCAAAGGGTAAACCGCTTGGACTAAATACTATAGCGGCTGCTTTGAGTGAGGATGAAGTAACGATTGAAGATGTCATAGAGCCATATTTGCTTGCAAATGGATATATTGAAAGGACTGCAAGGGGAAGAGTGGCTACGACCAAGACTTATGAATTATTTAAATTTCAAAAAAATAATTCTCTATTTTAAGGAAAGTCAAATTGAAAAAAGATGATAAAATTTTCTTAAGTTTAATGACTATATTTTTGTTTGTACTTGTAGTTTACTTATATAAAACATTTCTAATGACAATTGTCATAGCGGTTTTGCTATCTATCGCAACATTTAATGCTACTAAAAAATTTGTTGAAATAACTAAAAACAAGATAATGGGCAATCTTATATCTACAATATTTATGTCAATTTTATTTTTTATTCCTATTATTTACTCAGTTAATACACTTGTTCAATATATTAATCATTTTGATATGACTTATATTGAGAAAATTTCAAATTATTTGGTAAATTTACACTATAAGCTACCTAATTCTTTGAGTTATTTTCAGAATTCTTTGGATAAATTAATATCAAATATAAAAGTAGAAAATATCAGTAGTTTTGTTTTACCATATGCTGCAAATTTTGGAAAGATGAGTGCTGGATTCTTAAAAGATATGTTTTTGATAGTTATTTTTTACTTTTTTATTAATTATTATGCCGAGGAGCTTTTGGTATATATAAAAAGTATTTTACCTATGCAAAAAGCTGAAATAGATAATATATTTTCACAGATAACAGATGTTATGAATGTTGTTTTTTATTCTATATTGATTACAGCTATGCTTGAAGGCTTACTTTTTGCTTTGATAGGAATGGTTTATGGTTATAATGGTTTGCTACTTGGCATACTATATGGCTTTTCCTCCTTAATACCAGTTGTAGGCGGTGCTATAATGTGGTTACCTATATCCTTGCATGAATTGGCTATAGGAAATACAAAAGAGGCTATATTTTTTGCTTTATACTCAATAATAGTTATATCCGTCATAACAGATACTTTTATCAAACCTGCTATCATAAAATATATAAATGAAAAATTTTTCAAAACTAAAACAAAGATAAACGAACTTTTGGTATTTTTATCCATTATCGCTGGGCTATCCACTTTTGGATTTTGGGGTATGGTACTTGGACCAGCGATAACAACATTATTTATCTCTGTTCTTAGTGTTTATAAGAAAATTAAGGATTAAATCTTTCTATCTAAGAGCTACCAATTTTCTTCTCATATAGGCTATTTTTGTTTGGAGAGGTAAGTTTTTTGGACAATTATCCTCACATCCAAGAAGTGTCATACATCCAAAAACACCATTATCATCTCCTACAAGTTCATAAAAATCTTCTGCAGTTCTTTCATCGTGAACATCCACATCAAATCTTGCAACTCTATTGAGTCCGACAGCTCCGATAAAATCAGGTCTCATCACTTTAGTACCGCAAGCCGCAAGACATATACCGCACTCTATACATCTATCAAGTTCGAAAGTCTCTTGAGCCGATTCGGGTTCAACTCTTTTTTCAAGTTTTGCGATATCGACTTTTTCGCTTGAGTGTATCCAGCTTTCAACCCTTTTGCTCATACCATTCATCCATGCTCCGGTATTGACAGATAAATCTTTTAAAAGTTTAAAAGCAGGCATCGGAAGAAGCTGAATTTTACCATCTTCAAATTCACTCGTTAAAGTTCTACAAGCAAGTCTTGGTTTGCCATTTATCATCATACCGCAACTACCACAGATACCAGCCCTACAAACAAAATCAAATGCCAAATCCGAATCAAGATGCTCTCTTATATAATTAAGTGCCACAAAAAGAGTCATTCCCGGAGTCTCTTCAAGCTTATACTCTACAAAATGGGGCTTGGAAGCTTTTACATTAGGATTATATTTTAAAGCTGTAATTGTTATTTCTCTTCCTTTTTTGTTACTCATTGTTATCTCCTAACGGTTCGTTTAGTCTCTCGTTTCTTCTTTTGTATTCGGGTTGAAGTTCAAACGGCATTAACACCTCTTGTATCTCCCACCTATCTTTTCCTTGAGCTTCAAGCTCTTTTCTTATCCTATCGACCTCCTCTTGTCTTTTCGCACTTAAAGGATTTTCTATGATCATACCCTTTCTACCGTATCCTCTAAAGGCGGGAGGCATCTCCATCTTCATGATATCAAGTGGCTCATAAGTTACGATAGGCTCATTGTCATCTTTAAATCCCCAAGAAGTTAATGTTCTTTTTAGCCAATTGGCATCATCTCTTTTTAAGTAGTCCTCTCTATAGTGAGCACCTCTACTTTCTGTTCTATCTCTTGCACCTTTTGCTACACAAAGGGCGATTTTGAGCATCTTTGGAAGTCTATATGCATTTACAAGTTCCGGGTTGAAACCTAATTCTTTATTTTTTATAGCTATATTTTTACTTTTTATATAAAGCTCTCTCAACTCATCTACTGCCTCTGCAAGTTCTTTACCGTTTCTAAAAATACCCACTTTTTCATCCATGATTTCTCTCATTTTTCTTCTGATATCATATAGATTTTCTCCGTGTTCTCGACTCAAAATAGAGTGTATATAATCCTCCTCTTTTTTAATGGCTTGTTTTATGAAATTGGTATCAAAGTCGATATCCACTTTTTCACAGTGATCCGCCATATGGTTTCCTATAATCATGCCGGACACTACCGTTTCTGCTACTGAGTTTCCGCCGAGTCTGTTAAATCCGTGAAGATCCCAACAAGCTGCTTCGCCACAAGCAAAAAGTCCTTCTATATTGTATGCTGCACCGTTTGGTTTGACTCTTATGCCACCCATAGAGTAGTGTTGCATCGGACGAACCGGCATCCATCCTTTAGATCCTTCGTCGGCAGGATCAATTCCATTGAATGTTTTAGCAATATCTTGTATATCTCTTAAATTTTTCTCGATATGCTTTCTGCCGAGTATGGATATGTCAAGCCACAAATGAGGTCCGTAAGGAGAAGGCACACCTTTGCCTTTTCGAATATGCTCCATCATTCTACGACTTACAACATCTCTACTTGCAAGCTCTTTTTTCTCCGGCTCATAATCGGGCATAAATCTATGTCCGTCAACATCTCTAAGTATTCCACCGTCACCTCTACAACCCTCTGTTAAAAGTATACCTGAAGGCACGATTGGAGTAGGGTGGAACTGTATGGCTTCCATATTTCCAAGATATCCGCCCGCCTCTAGCACGATAGCTTGACCGATACCTTCACATATAACGGCATTTGTCGTATTTTGGTATATTCTTCCATAACCTCCGGTAGCTATCATAGTAGCTCTTGCTACATAGGCTATAAGCTCTCCGCTCACAAGGTCTCTGACAACTGCACCGTAGCATTTGCCGTCTTTATTGATGATAGCGATAGCCTCTTTTCTGTCTTCTATCACTACACCCTCTTTTATCGCCTCATTTGCAACACCAAAAAGCATAGTATGTCCGGTCGCATCTGCGGTAAAGCAAGTTCTCCATTTTTTAGTACCTCCGAAATCTCTTGACTGGATCAGTCCGTGAGCTTTCTCATCTTCTGTTATAGTAGTTCTTTGGGCATTTATAACAACTTGTCTGGGACCCTTTTTTATCCTTGTCCAAGGAACACCCCATGTAGCCAACTCTCTTATGGCTTTCGGTGCGGTAGTAACAAACATCCTTGCTACTTCTTGGTCGCAACCCCAGTCGCTACCTTTTACCGTATCGGCAAAATGTATATCCTCGTTATCTCCCTCTCCCATCTTTGAGTTTGCTAAACTTGCTTGCATACCGCCTTGGGCGGCAGATGAGTGAGATCTTTTTACCGGCACAAGTGATAATACAACTGCATTCAATCCTCTTTTTTGAGCCACAACCGCAGCCCTAAGCCCCGCAAGACCCCCTCCTACAATCAGAGCATCATGGTATCTTACTTTCATTTATTAACCTTTTGTTCTATTTTTGTTGAAGTAACAGATAAAGGAGTATATCTTTCTCCATAGTGGTTTTTGTGAGTTATACCTATTTTTATATATGTAGATATTGTTAAAATTCCAAGTATTAAAAAAAATATTGTCAAAATATTTCTAAATTTTTTCAATTTTTCTCTTGTTTGTTTTGAATCGCCTCCTTCAAACCATCCCCATTTGAGACATAGTCTGTAAACTCCAATAATAGCATGAAGTACAACTGCAAACAAAAGAAGTATGTAAAGTGGCCAAAACCAATCGCTTACTACCCTGTCACTTGATGCAAAAGGTCCTATTTTGTCTGCCTGAACCATAACGGTATAGAGATGGATAGAACCGAGAAAAAACATAGCAAAACCGGTACAAGCTTGAATAAACCATAATTTTGTATCATCATGATTGATTAAGTACATATTTGTTTTAAAAGTTTTATATTGTCTGTAATTTATAGGAAATTTTCTCATAGCAAGTAAGGCATGCAGTATAAAGATAACAAACACAACAAAAGCAAGTATGCTTACTATAAACGGATGACTCTCTTTGAAAAGAAAGCTACCTTCAAACATTTTCGTTATGTCATACATTGCATTATATCCAAAAAGAATAGATGCTTCAAAAAACATATGGGCAAAAATAAAAAGTGCAAGAAATAACCCGGTTGCACTTTGGTAAAAGTCAAGCTTGGCGGGAATTCTGCTCTTTTTCCTTCTGGCATTTACTCCGGTTAAGCTTTCAATAACCTCGGTTTCTTTCAAAATAGATCCTTTATATTACCATGATACACTTGTCAATACTTGAGGTATCAAAGTATTTATTTTGCAGTATTTTACTCTTTAAATTATAAAAATTTTTTTAATATCGAGGTATTTTTTATATAAAATTGATAATTTGTAATTAATAGTTTAATTCTTGGTAATTTTTAACATTTATGTAACACACAAAGTGTTAAGTTTTGCATTTTGCATTTTTATATACATAAAAACTGCTTGAGATAAAAATTAATATTATGGATAGTATCTGCCCCATTGTCATCCATCCGCAACACAAAAAACCGAGTTGAATATCCGGTTGTCTGTAAAATTCAGCGATAAATCTGGCTATACCATACAATATACCGTATAAAATAATAAGTTCTCCGTTGAATTTTCTGTGTTTTTTGTATAAAAAGAGAACTATAAAAATCAAAAAGCCCTCAAGAAATGCTTCATATAGTTGTGAAGGGTGTCTTAAAACTCCATTCACATAGATACCCCAAGGTTCATCGGTAACTCTGCCTATAAGTCTTTGGTTTAAAAAGTTCCCTATCCTGCCAAATATATATCCAAGAGGTATAGAGACGGCGGCAAGATCGAGCAAAAACCAAAAATCCATCTTATATCTTTTGGCAAACAGATACGATCCGAGCAAAAAGCCTATAGCTGCTCCATGATAGCTCATACCGCTTATGCCTACAAATCTACCGTCCATAAAAGGGTTAAATATTTGCCAAGGATGCATAAGATAGTAGCTTGTATGAGGATCATAAAAGATAATATATCCAAGTCTTGCTCCAAGTATGACACCAATCTCTACATATATAAAATAGTTATCAAGTTCTTGTTGTGTTATAGGAAGTTTATCGTGTTTAACAAACCATTTAGCTATATAAAGAGCAGATAAAAGTGCTAAAACATACATTATCCCGTACCAATGTACACTAATACTTCCTATTTTAAATGCTATCGGAGAAAAATTTTGGTAGATATGATTCCAATAGTTCATCGATATATCTCTTTTCTTAGTCCTACTCTTAAAATAAGTATAACTATCTTGTCATCTTCTAATCTAAACAAAACCCTTATCTTTCTTGCGACGATATATCTATACTGATCCTTAAATTTAGAACCTTTTAATTGGGTTATTTTTTTACTATTTTTGAGAGTTTCAAAATTTTTTTCAAGATATTCAAGTTTTTTGACGGTAAGTTGTCTATCGTTATGTTCAAACTTTTTTAAGTCTCTGATGCTCTGTTCGGAATATCTTAATATCATACCCCAAGCTCTCTATGTGCTTCTTCTTTGGAATATGTTTTCATTTTACCTTCGTGTATCTTTTGGACTGTGTCGTCAGCCACCATGGTGTCTGTATAATCAAAATAAAAATCAAGAGCATTTTCTATTATCTCTTTTTGGGTTTTTTTCATAATTTTAGCCACATTCTCAAGCTCTTCAGCAAGATTTGAGTCGATATTGAAAAGTTTTTTTGTTGTCGCCATTTTTATAACCTTTTTTGATATATATGATTATATATCAATTTGTATATATTGTCAAGATAGAGCTTCAGCTATAAGTTCTATCGGATTTTTAAAGATGACTTTTGAGTCGTTGTAGTGTAGAGAGTTGGTTATTTGCATCCTACAAGCACTACATTCCGCACTTACGATATCGGCTTTTGTCTCATCTATCATGGCAGCTTTCGGAAGTCCGGCTGCTTTTGCCAAATGAAACTTTTCGCTTTGTATTGTAACTCCACCGAAACCGCAACAGCGATTCGGATCGCTCATCTCAGTTATCGTGTAATTTTTAGATATGAGATTTCTTGGTTCTTTGTAAACCCCTTGCATCTTTTTTGCATGACAAGGATCGTGATAGGTGATAATATCACTCATCTTTTTACCTCTTTTTTCTAAAATCTCTCCAAGATTTGTCTCTTTGTCAAGCCACTCGGTAGCCATATATATCTTTTTGTTTAATTTTTCTACTCTTGCTTTCCACTCGGGTCTATCGTGAAAAAAGTGAAGATAATCTTTTTTTAGCATAGCTGAACAGGTAGCTTCGGGAACTATGATAGCATCCACATCATCTATAAAGCTCTCGAAATACTCTATATTGTGTGTAGCAAGATACTCAACGGTATCAAAATCTCCCGTAAAATATGCCGGAGCACCGCAACAGAGTTGATTTTTGATAAGATATGCATCAGTTTCAAGCTCTTTTAATATCTTTAAAAGTGCTTTTCCTATATCAGTATATGTATAATTTGCCAAACATCCTATAAAGATAGCTACTTTTCTTTTACCGCCGTTTTTTATCACTTCGGGGTATGAGTTTAGAAAAGTTTTACTTTTTGCACTCGGCAAAAATCTATCTTTTTTTATGATAGGCAGTGAAAATCTCGGCTCCATAGCTTGTTGCTCTTCTCGTATCTTAAAACCGCAAGTTTGAAATACATATCCGAGTTTTGCTAAAAAATCCATAATCTTTCTATGACGAAGTAGAAAGAAAAAGGCTTTTTTGTACCAAGCAAGACCATACTTTTTTCGTATATCGTCCCTAACTTGCTCTATCACCATATCCACAGGCAAGTCATTCGGGCATATCTCGGTACAAGCGGTACATAAAAAGCAACTCTCAAATATATCTTTTGCGGTCTTGTCAAGCTCCAAATCGCCTCTTTGATAAGCACCCAAAAGATCCAAAAAACCTCTCGGAGAGGTTACTTCATCGGCATTTATATTATGCACGGTGCATACGGGGATGCATTTACCGCACTTTATACATTCATCACTTATTGTATTGAAAGGAAATTTTGTTTTATTCATTTTTTATACCGTTTTACTAAATTGTCTTTTTGATTCGGGTGTTTTTTTAAGATAGGTATCAAATGGCATCGCTATATTTCTTATGAGCATTGTTCCAGTTTGGCTAACCTTTATATGATTGTTGTCTATGCTTATCAAATCCTCTTTTTTAAACTCTTCAAGCTCTTTTAAGGCATCGCTAAAGTAATCTTTAAAATCGATACCAAACTCTTTTTCTACCCTTTTTATATCAAGTTTGAAGTTTGCCATAAGCTCCATGATAACAGACTTTCTAAGTATATCGTCATCATTTAACTTGATACCTCTTTGTACAGGAAGTCTCCCTTCGTCGATAGCCTTTTCGTAAGCTTTCATATCTTTTATATTTTGAACATAATGAGATTTACCCTCTCCGATACTGGTAAGTCCTACACCTATCAAGTCCGCTCCGCCTTTTGTGGTATATCCTTGAAAATTCCTATGAAGTTCACCCTTTTCTATGGCAAGAAACAGTTCGTCTTCGGGTTTTGCAAAGTGATCCATACCTATCATCTTATAGCCGTTTGAGGTTAAAAAGTCAATAGTATGTTTTAGTATCTCAAGCTTGGTTTCCGGTTTTGGTAAAGTAGTTTCATCTATCTTTCTCATAGTTTTTTTCATCCAAGGCACATGAGCATAATTGAAAACGGCAAATCTATCCGGGTTTAAAGTCAAAGCTTTTTTAAGAGTTTCACTAAAAGTTTCAAGGTTTTGATACGGTAAACCGTATATTAAATCCATATTTATAGACTTAATATCTGCTTTTCTTGCCATATTGACTGTATTTTCGGTCACTTCATACGGTTGTATCCTATGAACTGCCTCTTGGACTTTAGGATTAAAATCTTGAACTCCGAAACTTATCCTGTTAAATCCGCCCTCAATTAAAACATCAAGCTGTTTTTCGGTTAAAAATCTCGGATCTATCTCACAACTTATCTCGGCATCTTTTGAGAAATTTTTAAAGTGGCTTTTTATAAGTTTTATAATCCTATCGAGCTGTTTTTCATCAAAAAATGTAGGGGTTCCTCCTCCGAAATGTAGCTGTATCACCTCTCTTGAAGTATTAAGGTGCTCTGAAAGAAGTGCAAGCTCCTTTTCAAGATAGTCAATGTATCTGTCTTTTTTATCCTCTTTTGAAGTATAGACTACATTACACCCGCAAAAATAGCAAGCCGACCTACAAAAGGGAAGATGGAAATATAAAGAAAGAGGTCTGCTTTTATCTTGAGATTCAAGCTCTTTTATATAAGCTATATCATCAAATCCCTCATGAAACTCAGGAGCTGTCGGATAACTTGTATATCTTGGTCCGGGTTTTGAGTATTTGGAAAATTTTTCAAAGTCTATATTCATAATAACTCCTGAGGTAATTTTTGAGATAGAAAATGATCCATATTTAAAAATAGATTGGGGTGTTTTTTCTTGATGTCTTGAACGACTTTTTCTATATTTATATCTACTTGGTTTTTATCTTTTGAGTTTTTTAACCTCTTTTTTATCTCATCCATTGCGACTATCCAGACATCTTGAAAATCTATAGGTATATTTTGCCAAATAGTTTTTTCAAGCTTTAGGTTGAAATTCTCTTCTTGGGCTTTTTGAAGGGATTTTATGATTTGCAGAAGTGTATCAAGAGAGATGATAGTATGTATCTTGTCGTCTTTATCTATGGCAAACCAAGGTTCCTTCGCATCCCAGTCTCCACTTTTCAATACAAGAAGCTTTTGATCGGGAGTTTCTCCATCTTTTATGTCTATTATAGTTTTCTCTTTTTTTTCATTAAGTCCTATCTTTTTAGAGAGTATCTCAATCTTTTCAAGTGCATTCATATTTTTATCACTCATAATTATACCTCTTTGTGCTTGTCAAGCCATATCATTATACCTTTTTGTGCATGAAGTCTATTTTCAGCCTCATCAAATACAACACTTTGAGCACCTTCAAGCACCTCTTTACTAACCTCTTGTCCTCTGTATGCAGGCAGGCAATGTAAAAATATGGCATCTTTTTTGGCTAATTTCATAAGTTTGTTATCAACTATATATCCTTGAAAATCCCTCTCTCTTTGAGCCTTTTCATCCTCTTGACCCATTGATGCCCAAGTATCGGTAGTAACGATATCGCATCCTTCTACTGCCTCTTTGGGGTCATTTAGGATAACAATTTTAGCACCGCTTTTTTTTGCATTTTGCATCGCTTGATCCAATATCACACTATCCACTTCATACCCTTTCGGTGTTGCTACTCTAAGCTCAAAACCAAGCTTTGAAGCAAGCATTAGCCACGAATGAGCCATATTGTTTCCGTCGCCTACATATGCAACTTTAGGGTTTTTGTTTTTGCCATGTTCTATCATAGTCATATAATCAGCCATAAGTTGTACCGGATGAAACTCATCAGTTAACCCGTTTATAACGGGAACATTGGAATATGATGCAAACTCTTCGATATCTTTTTGTTTATATGTTCTTATCATCACCATATCAACCATGCGACTAATAACTATAGCGGTGTCCTTAAGAGGCTCCCCTCGTCCTAATTGTGTATCTCTTGAGCTTAAAAATAGAGCATGTCCTCCGAGTTGGGTCATGCCAACCTCAAAACTAACTCTTGTTCTAGTACTGCTTTTTTCAAATATCATGGCAAGACTTTTATCTTTCATTCTCTGTTTTATCTCACCGTTTTTTAACTCTTTTTTGATCTTGATAGCTAAATCCAATATCTCTAAAATCTCATCTTTTGTAAAATCGTTTAGTGTTAAAAAGTGTTTCATTGTTATATACCTCTCTTTAAAAAAGACATATCATATCTAAAATTGTATAAAAATAAGTTAAGCCTATATTTAAAAATATTTATTTATAGCAAAATAAGTTTTGTTTTTGACAAAAAGAAGTATAAAATTTTTTTGTTATTTGACGATATTTTTTACAATTAAGGAGTATTGATGATAAATTTAAATAGTATCAATATAGCGAGAAATTTATTTGATTTTGATATTACACTTAGTTCCGGCGATAAAATATCCATGTCTCTCCGAGATGACCAAAAAAGTGAATTATCTTTTAGTGAAGAGGGTAAATCAAAAAGATTTTCTATGAGCTTAATCCATGAATTTGGCTATAAAATAACTTATCAAGGTGACGGCATAGATAAACAAGATGAAAAAGAGATACAAAAGGCTATGAAATTGATAAAGCCTATATTTGATAAATTTGTAAAAAATATCAAAAAAAATAGTGTCTTGCCGGATGATAAAGAGATGATAAAGTGGGTTAATTTGGCAAAAAAAGATTTGCCTAAGTTTGACAATCCTAACTCTATAGATAAATTAAAATATGAAACAGCTAAAAATATGGATAATATTTTATCTGTCTTTGAAAGAGATAGTAAAGTTATGGAAGGAGCCAAAAAGTTTTTTGATAAACTCTTTGACAACTCTAAAAAATTTTTATATTATGCTTGATTTGAAAGTATCTTTGCAGCCTCTTTGGCATGATAAGTGATGATGATATCTGTGCCAGCCCTTTTGAAGCCGAGCAAAGTTTCCATCATTACCCTATCATAGTCGATAAGTCCAGCCTTTCCCGCCATTTTAAGCATAGCATACTCTCCGCTTACATTATAAACTGCCAAAGGCAATAGTGTCCTCTCTCTTATATCTCTAATGATATCCATATAGGCAAGTGCCGGTTTTACCATAAGTATATCCGCACCCTCTTTTTCATCCTCTAAAGATTCGTTTATAGCCTCTTTTCTGTTTGCGGGGTTCATTTGATAACTTCTTCTATCTCCGAAACTCGGAGCAGACTCGGCTACATCTCTAAAAGGTCCGTAGTAGCTACTTGCAAATTTGGTAGAGTAACTCATTATGGGTAGATTGATAAATCCCTCTTTATCCAAAGCTTCCCTTATGGCGACTATCATGCCGTCCATCATACCGCTTGGAGCTATCATATCTGCACCCGCTTTTGCATGGATCACCGCTTGTTCGCCGAGTATTTTTAGGGTGGCATCATTATCAACCGTTTCGTGTTCCATATCGAGTATACCGCAGTGTCCATGGTCGGTGTATTCGCAAAAGCAAAGATCGGTTATGACAAACATATCGGGATGAGCCTTTTTGATCTCTTTTATAGCTGTAGCGATAACTCCATGATCGCAAAGAGCATCACTTCCTATGGAGTCTTTAACCTCAGGGATACCAAATAGTATGATAGAGTAAAGCCCAAGTTTTTTTAACTCTTCGCATTCTTTTAAAATATGATCTATACTCATTTGAAAAACACCCGGCATTGAGGATATCTCGTTTTTTATATTTTCTCCCTCTTTGATAAAAAGTGGATATATAAAGTCGTTCTTATCAAGCTTCGTTTCCGTTACAAGATTTCTTAAATTTTCATTAATTCTCAATCTTCTAAATCTCTTAAACATATTTTTTCCTTATATTTGGTAATATTGCATATATTTTACCAAAAAAGAGAATAAACTATAATGAAAGAGATAGAAATTTCTAAAAAAGCAAATTTACCTACAAGATTTGGAACATTTCAAATCATAGCTTTTAAAGAGGGCGAAAAGGAACATCTTGCCATATTGAAAGAACCCTTTGGCGATACACCTTTGGTCAGAGTACATAGTGAGTGTCTAACGGGAGATGCGATAGGGAGCTTAAAATGCGATTGTAGAGATCAACTTGAATATGCTCTTAAAGTCATCGAAAAAGAGGGTGGCATGGTGATATACTTAAGGCAAGAGGGCAGAAATATAGGACTTTTAAATAAAGTAAATGCTTATGCTCTTCAAGATAAAGGTTTAGATACAGTCGAGGCGAACCATCAACTTGGTTTTGCTGATGATGAGAGAAGTTATGAAATGGTGGAATTTATACTTAAATATTTCGGTATAAAAAAGATAAAACTACTTACAAACAATCCCAAAAAGATAGAAAGTGTGGAAAATGTGGAGATTGTTAAAAGAGTTCCTATAGTCATGAAAGCAAATGAATATAACAAGGGTTATTTAAAAACAAAAAAAGAGAAAATGGGACATCTGCTATAGTGAATGCAAAAATGAAAGAGTTTATGGGAGATAAATTTTTAGCCGATTGCGAAATGTTTGCTGATATATTGCTACAATATAATAAAACTCACAATATAAGCGGTGTCAAAAATCACCAAGAGGTTATTGAAAATATAATAGATAGTATCTACCCCATAAAGTCTTTAAATATTGAAAATATAAAAACAGCGGTTGATGTGGGTAGCGGAGCCGGATTTCCGGGGTTGGTTTTGGCTATGTATCTTCCTATGATAGAATTTACTCTTTTTGAGCCTATTTTAAAAAAAAGTGCATTTTTGCATTTGGCAAAGAGCAGACTAAAGTTAAAAAATGTAAAAGTGGTAAGTGACAGGATAGAGAAAAGTCGATATTTTCCCGCTGATCTTATCACTTCGAGAGCTGTAAGTGATACTAAAATGTTGATAAAATTGACAAAAAATTTCATCACCCCAAGCAGTATAATGCTTCTATATAAAGGTAGCGATGTGGAGCATGAATTGAGCGGGATAAAAAATTATGATATTATTAAGAATAAAAAAATAAAATATTTGATTTTAAAGGATTTGCATGATCTTTAAGTGGTTGATATTTGGTGTTATTGTGTATGTTATTTATGCTATATTTTTTAAAGATAAAAGTATAGCAAATAGCAGTTCTTCTGATAAAAAAGATAAAGATAGCGAAGAGATGGTTGAGTGCTGTGTGTGTGGCACATTTGTATCTTCTAAAGAAGCATATATCAAAAACGGTAAATTTTACTGCTCAAAAGAGTGTATGCAGAAAGGTTGATATGCTGATCATAGGACATTCGTTTATCGATTATTTACCTTTTTATGAGATAATATCATTTGAAGATATTGAAAATACACCGTCTAATTCTACTGTTTTTTTTGATTTTGATCCTCTTATTGCAAAGAAATGCAAAACCAACAATATATCTTATGCAATGAGAGTTAAAGATATAAAAGAGTTGCTGTTTTGCAATGCTCTTGAGTGCGATTTTGCTCTTGTAGAGTGCGATTTTGCAAAAGAGGCTCAAAAAATAGCCAATGAATATTTGTTTGATACTAAGATTTTACAAATTATCAATTCAGATAATGAGCTTGAAAATGTAGCAAAAAATGGAATTGACGGAGTTATCTTTGAAAATGCTTTAAAAAGGAGATAAGTTTGGAAGTTTTTAAGACCGTTTTTTTTATGATTGCACTAACTCTGCTTTTTGTGTGCATAGGGGGTATCTACGGGGGAAGTGGAGGTATGCTTATAGCCCTTATATTTACGGGAATTATTAATTTTATCAGTTATTTTTATTCGGATAAAATGGTTTTGGATCATTATAAAGCAGTTGAGGTAAGTGAAAAAGAGGCTCCGGGGCTTTATGCCATAGTTAAAAGATTGACAAAAAAGGCTGGTATTCCCATGCCAAAAGTCTATATCATCCCGGATAAAATACCAAATGCTTTTGCTACCGGAAGAAATCCTTCACATGCGGCAGTTGCCGTAACAGAGGGGATACTTGATCTTTTAAACGAAGAAGAGATAGAGGGTGTATTGGGCCATGAATTAAGTCATGTTAAGCACTATGATATACTAACAGGTACCATAGCTGCCACCATAGCCGGAGCGATAGCTTGGATAGCCAATATCATGCAATGGGGAGCTATGTTTGGAGGAGGGAGAGATGATGAAAGAGGCGGAAATCCTTTTTTGATGATCGCTCTTGCCATTATACTTCCTATCGCTGCCACGGTTATACAAATGGCCATAAGCAGAAGTAGGGAGTACGAAGCCGATGCAGGTGCCGCAAAACTAACGGGACATCCAGAGTGGCTTGAAAGTGCTCTTTTAAAACTTGAAAACTATAATAGACAAGGGATTGTAAGAGGTGCAACCGAAACTACATCTCATATGTTTATAGTAAATCCCTTTAGTGGTAAAAATATCTCTTTTGCATCTTTGTTTTCAACTCATCCGAGTACCGAAGATAGGATAGCAAGGCTTGAAGAGTTAAAAAGAGAGATAAATCCCCAAATCGAAGATGAGGCAGATAGAAATTTGGAGGATTTTTTTAACTCTTAAATTATTATTCTTTTGATGTGTGGAGAGAGATTTGTGATGATTTCGTATGTAATGGTGTTGAAATATTTTGCAAGATAGGTGGCATCATCAAATATACAAATTTCATCATCTTCGCATTCAATACTCATACTGTCCATAGAGACTCTTCCAAGTATCTTTTTGTTGTTTGCGATTTTTAAATCCCTAAGTCCATCATATCTAAAAAAACCGTCACCGTATCCTATATCGTAAGTTGAGACGATCATATCTCTTTTTGCCTCAAAAACTCCACCGTATCCCACTCTTTGCCCCTTTTTTAACTCTCTTGTGCTTAGTTTTTGAGCCCAAAGAGAGAGGACAGGCTTAAGAGGTGGATTTGGAAGAGGGGAGGGTAGATAGTGGTATCCATATATACTTATCCCGCTTCTGGCAAAATCATCTTCAAAATTATTGTTTCTAAATATTGCAGCTGAGTTATGAGAGTGAAAATAGGGTACATCAATGTTGAGTTTTTTGCAAATTTCTTTTGTTTTGGTTTTAACTTTTTTAAAATTTTCTCTTTGCCAAAAAAATTCGCTTGTAAGTTCGTCGGCACTTCTAAAATGGGAGTAAACACCCCTTAATTGCAATCCTCTTTTTTTAATAAGTTTTAAAGCATCGCTTAACTCTTCGATGAGTATGCCGTTTCTATGCATTCCGGTATCAACTTTTAATTCTACTAATGATTTTTTTGGTATTTTTGATATATTTTCAATATCATTTATTGCTACCCCGATACCATCAATCTTCTCTTTTGGTATATCACTTAAGACAAGTATATATGGAAAATACTCTTTTATCTCAAGAGCCTCTTTGACGGTTTTAACCGCTGCTTGCTTTGCTCCTATATCTTTCGATAGTTTTGCCATTTGAATTATACCGTGACCGTATGCATTATCTTTCAATACGACAAAAAGTTTTTCAATTCCTCCTATCTGCTTTGAGATTAAAGAAAGATTGTGTTTAAAATTTGAAGAATCTATTTTTATATATGACATTTATTCAGCCTTTAGCCCGTATGCTTTTACAAGGAAACCTCTTAGTTTTCTTGCTTGATAATCAAGTTTATAAAAATGAGAGTATATATCTTTTGCACTTATCTTAGGATTTTTGGAAAAGTCAAATTGCTCATCTTTTTTTGGAATATGTATATCAAGATAGTTATAAAAATCTGTTCTTATCTTTATGAGTTTATTTAACTCTTTTTCTATTTCTTTTTGCTCATTATTTAAAAAATCATCCATTTTTATAGCCTTTGTTGTATTGTTATTAATAAAATTTTAACATTTTTAAGAAAAATTTGCAATTTTTAAAAATCTTTTTTAAAAATGTTAAATAATGTAAAATATTAACAAAATCCCTAAAATTGGGTTATACAAAGGTTTAAAAATTAAAAATAACCGTAAAATCATAAAAATGACACATTTTTGACTTGATATATATCAATTATATTTAACATTTTTTTAACTATAATTTCACCATAGAATTATGTAGGTTGCATAAAGCTAATAATTCAGAAAATTTTAAGGAGGAATAATGAAGCAGATTGTTAAGAAGATATCTACTGTTGCTCTCGGTTTAACAGTAGGTGCGACTTTGCTTTCAGCTCAGAGTGAACTTGAGAAAGTCATGAAAGAAAGACACTTGACTCAACAAGATTTACTTGCGGCTGCAAAAACTTACCTACCAAGTGGTGGTAGAGATAAGTATTTGATTTTTAGTTCGACTGGTCAGGCCGGACAAATGATGGTTTATGGTGTACCTTCAATGAAGATACTAAAATATATAGGTGTATTTACTCCGGAGCCTTGGCAGGGATGGGGTTATGATGATGACACCAAGAAAATTCTTGCTGAAGGAAACATTAGAGGCAAGAAGATAACTTGGGGCGATACTCACCACCCAGGACTTTCAGAAACTAATGGTAAATATGACGGTAAATGGCTTGTTATCAATGATAAAGCTAACCCAAGAATTGCCGTTATAGATCTTAAAGACTTTGTTACAAAGCAAATCGTTGTAAACCCTGTTTTCAAAAGTGATCACGGTGGAGCTTTCTTTACTCCTAACAGCGAGTATATCTTAGAGGCTTGTCAGTATGCTGCACCTCTTGATAATAACTGGCACCCAATGAGTGAGTATGTTGATGCTTATAGAGGTGGTGTTACAGTATGGAAATTTAACAATGAAACAGGAAAGATAAATGTAAAAAAATCTTTTACGATTGAACTTCCTCCATATATGCAAGATTTGTCTGATGCAGGTAAAGAGGCAAGTTACGGATGGGGCTTTACAAACAGCTTTAACTCAGAGATGTACACAGGTGGTATTGAAAAAGGTCTTCCTCCGTTTGAGGCAGGATGTTCAAGAAACGATACCGACTTTTTACAAGTGTATAACTGGAAAAAACTTGCAAAACTTGCAGAAAATCCTAAAAATGTAAAAGTTATAAACGGACATAGAGTTGTGCCTATCGATGTAGCTGTTAAAAACAACTGTCTTTTCCTTGTTCCAGAGCCAAAATCACCTCACGGTGTTGATGTTACTCCGGACGGAAAGTATGTTGTAGTTTGTGGTAAACTTGATACTCATGCTTCAGTTTATGACTTTGAAAAAATGATGAAACTTTTCAAAAATAAGAAATTTGTAGGTAAAGATCCATTTGGTATTCCAATTCTTGATATGAAAAAAGCTTTACATTGTCAAGCAGAGTTGGGACTTGGACCATTGCATAACCAAATCGGTAAACACTGGAAAAAAACAGGTGAAATATATACTTCACTCTATGTTGATAGCCAAGTTGTAAAATGGAGTTATAAAACTTGTAAAGTTCTTGACAGAGTAAATGTAAACTACAATATCGGTCACCTTTGCGGAATGGAGGGTAAATCTGAAGATCCTCAAGGCGATTATATCATAGCTCTTAACAAATTATCAATCGATAGATTTGATAGAATCGGACCT
>JAMOOV010000168.1 GCA_027065125.1 Campylobacterales bacterium
TAATACTTGAGTGGTTTTTCAACCGACTCACCAACAGCCTTAAGCCCTGCAAAATGAATAACAGAATCTATATCATATCTATCAAAAGTCTCTTGGAGTTTTTCTCTGTCACGAATATCACCTTTGATAAACTTCATCGCTTTACCTGTAATTTTCTCTACTCGCTTAAGCGCTTCTTGTGAAGAGTTTGAAAGATTATCATAAACTACAAAATCATATCCTGCTTCACTAAGTTCTACACATGTATGTGAACCAATATACCCCGCACCACCAGTCACTAAAACCATATTAATACCTTCTTTAGTTAATTCAGTATATTATACACATAAATAGATTGTAAAAGAGTTAAGTTGAAAACTGTTATTTATTATATTCTGCGTGAGCCGTTACTGCACTTTTTGCTTCTTGGTAGTGTACTCTATCTTATTTACTCTACCTTGCAACCACAGAGACAACAAAAGCAACTTGCAACCGTGCAACAATCACACTCTATTCATCTATCAAAAGAGGAGCTCTCCCTTACTCAAAAACAGTATAAAGTACTCTTAGATAAAAATATAAATATTAAAAGAGCTGTGCAAAAGGAGCTTTATAAGAAAAAATTACTGCTCAAAGCTGCTGAGGCTCTCAAACTTACACAAAACGACCCAACCATAGAAAAAATAGTTCTGCAAAAAATGTATGCAATTTTAAATGTAAAAGAAAAAGAGAGCGAGCCAAGTGAAGTGGAGTTAGAAAAATTTTACAAAAAACATCTCAAAGATTATTCAAAAAAAGAGTCTTTTAGCCTTTTTCATATTCATTTTGATAAGCTTACAAAAGAACACTCAAAGCGTTTATATCAACTACTGCAAAATGCCAACCCAAAAGAGTTAAAACTAAAAAAAGAGAAATTCTCTACAGATGATTTATATAAAAAGTTTGGAAAATACTTTACACAACAACTCCTCATTGCTCCAAAAGGAGAGTGGCTTAATGCCATACCGAGTAAAGATGGTTCTGAATTTGTCTATATAAACGACTACACTACAACACAGGCCTATCCTTTTGAAGATGTTGAAGAAAGAGTCTATCGTGACTTTAAAAAAGCCCGAAAAAAAGAGAACCTTGACAAAGAGTTCAAACGGCTCTATAAACTCTACCCACAACAAAAAGAGTAGCTATGATAAAAATTTTCATACTCCTCATACCTTTTTTACTCTTTGGA
>JAMOOV010000169.1 GCA_027065125.1 Campylobacterales bacterium
TCCAAAGAGTAAAAAAGGTATGAGGAGTATGAAAATTTTTATCATAGCTACTCTTTTTGTTGTGGGTAGAGTTTATAGAGCCGTTTGAACTCTTTGTCAAGGTTCTCTTTTTTTCGGGCTTTTTTAAGGTCACGATAGACTCTCTCCTCAACATCTTCAAAAGGATAGACCTGTGTTGTAGTGTAGTCGTTTATATAAACAAATTCAAAACCATCTTTACTCGGTATGGCATTAAGCCACTCTCCTTTTGGTGCAATAAGAAGTTGTTGTGTAAAGTATTTTCCAAACTTTTTATTTAAATCATCTGTAGAGAATTGCTCTTTTTTTAGGTTCAACTCTTTTGGGTTGGTATTTTGCAGCAGTTGAGAGAAACGTTTTGCTTGTTCTTTTGTAAGCTTGTCAAAATGAATATGAAAAAGGCTAAGAGACTCTTTTTTTGAATAATCTTTGAGATGTTTTTTGTAAAACTTCTCTAACTCCACTTCACTTGGCTCGCTCTCTTTTTCTTTTGCATTTAAAATTGCATACATTTTTTGCAGAACTATTTTTTCTATGGTTGGGTCGTTTTGTGTAAGTTTGAGAGCCTCAGCAGCTTTGAGCAGTACTTTTTTCTTATAGAGTTCCTTTTGCACAGCTTTTTTGATGTCTATATTTTTATCTAAGAGTACTTCGTATTGTTTTTGAGTAAGGGAGAGTTCCTCTTTTGATATATGAATAGATCGTGGTTGTTGCATAGTTGTAAGCTGCTTTTGTTGTCTCTGTGGTTGCAAGGTAGAGTAAATAAGATAGAGTACACTACCAAGAAGCAAAAAGTGCAGTAACGGCTCACGCAGAATATAATAAATGACAGTTTTCAACTTAACTCTTTTACAATCTATTTATGTGTATAATATACTGAATTGACTAAAGAAGGTATTAATATGGTTTTAGTGACTGGTGGTGCGGGGTATATTGGTTCACATACATGCGTGGAGCTTAGTGAAGCAGGATATGATTTTGTAGTTTATGATAATCTCTCAAACTCTTCACAAGAAGCACTTAAGCGAGTAGAAAAAATCATAGGTAAAGCGATAAAATTTGTCAAAGGTGATATTCGTGACAGAGAAAAACTCCAAGAGACTTTTGATAGATATGATATAGATTCTGTTATTCATTTTGCAGGGCTTAAGGCTGTTGGTGAGTCGGTTGAAAAACCACTCAAGTATTA
>JAMOOV010000170.1 GCA_027065125.1 Campylobacterales bacterium
GATAACTTTATAAAGTTATATGAAAAAATTGTTTTAAAGTTTGAGAGTTTAAAAGAGTTTTTTGTAAAAAAGCCTTTTGTGATTTTGGAGTATAAAGATGTTTGGGATAGGCTTTTGCGTGTTGTGGAGTATTTTGTTTTAAATCCAAAGCCAAATATCTACACAAGGGAGATAACTTTAGCAGATATAGATACTAAGTTTATACAAAAGTATCAAAAAATTATAGATATATGTTTGTCTTGTGTGTTGGGGACAGAGCCTTTGAATTCACTCAAGGATTTTGCTTTTGAGAAAAAATACAGTTTGAAGTACCCTTTGGCTCAGATAAGATTTCGCATACTTGATAAAAGGTTTTATATACAAAATCTAAGTGATATTACGCTTTGTATAGACGAGTTTGAGCGTTTAGATGTTGGGTGTAAAAATGTTTTTATAGTTGAAAACAAGATCACAACTCTTTCGTTTTTGGATATAAAAGACTCCATAGTTATTTTTGGAAGTGGCTATGGTGTGGGTGTGCTTAAAAATGTAAAATGGTTAGATGATAAAAATATCTACTACTGGGGAGATATAGACCTTGATGGATATGCGATACTCTCACAATTAAGAGGCTATTTTCCACATGCTAAATCTTTGATGATGGATATGGAGACATTTCAAAAGTTTGAAAAAACAGCAGTAAAATATATAAATAAAAAAACATCAAAAGAGTTGCAAAATCTGAAACAATCGGAGATAGCCGTTTACAATTTACTCTCTTGTGGCATGTGCGATGATGATATCAGGATAGAACAGGAAAAAATCCCGTATGATTATATAAGGGGTGTTTTATCGAGATTTCAGTAGTTATCCCAACTTACAACCGATATGAGTTTTTAAAAAGGGCTTTAAGTTCTGTTTATGAGCAAACCCACATGCCAAAAGAGGTTATTGTGGTTGATGATGGCTCAAACGATAACACTTCACAGATACAAAAAGATTTTCCACATGCCAAATATATTTATCAAAAAAATTCTGGGGTTTCAAGTGCAAGAAACACAGGGATAAAAAATGCTACAAATGAGTGGATCGCTTTTTTGGACTCTGATGATACTTGGCATGTGGATAAATTGGCACTACAAGTTGATTTTCACGCAAAAAACCCACATGCCAAGATGAGTTATACAGATGAACTTTGGGTTCGCAATGGTGAGCGAGTAAAGATGCCTAAAAAATATCAAAAACATGGTGGAGATATTTTTAAAGAGTGTTTGTCCCACTGTATCATCGCTCCATCTTCTGCACTTTTACATAAAAGCCTGTTTGATGAAGTTGGGCTTTTTGATGAGAGTTTGGAAGTTTGTGAAGATTACGATATGTGGCTTAGGGTAGCATGTGGGAGAGAGATAGGGCTGATTGATAAAAAACTCATAACAAAATATGCAGGGCATGATGACCAACTTAGTTTTAAACATTGGGGGATGGATAGGTTTCGTATAGAGGCTTTGGAAAAACTTTTAGGTGGCGCAAAAGATGAGGTGGTGAGAGAGGTTTTGTTGGAAAAATACAGACTTCTTTTAAAAGGTGCTATTAAATATGATAAAATATCAGAGATTAAAAATTACACAAGAAAGATAGTAATATATGAATAGTTTAACAAAAGATACAAAACTAACAATTTTTTATATATTGATAGCATTTGCATTCTCTGTCGCTATGAGGATGGTTTGGGTTTATCAGTTTAGTGGATATGCACAATTTATGCATAATGGTCAGTTTATGATAAATACCAATGATGGATATTTTTGGGCTGAGGGGGCTAGAGATATTTTGGCTGGTTTTCATCAAGAAAATGATTCTTCATCAATTCTGACTGCTCCTGCAAAATTGACAGCTTTTTTTGCAACTGTTTTGCCATTTTCTTTTGAAAGTATTATCTTTTATATGAGTGCATTTTTAAGTTCTTTGATTGTTGTCCCCATCATTTTAATAGCAAAAAATCTTAAAAATTTAGAGATGGGGTTAATCGCGGCACTTTTGGCTTCTATTGCTTGGAGTTATTATAATCGTACTATGGTAGGGTATTATGATACTGATATGTTAAATATAGTATTACCTATGTTTTTACTTTGGTCTATTATTTGGGCGATAAATACGAATGAAGATAAATATCTACTTATTACAGCTATAGATATTTTAGTATATAGATGGTGGTATCCTCAAAGTTATTCTTTGGAATTTAGTTTTTTTGGTCTGATACTTTTATACACATTAATATTTGATAGAAAAAATCTTTATAACTATAAACTTCTTGCGATCATGATGTTTGCTATGATGAATCTTAGTGGTTTGGTAAGATTACCCATTGTATTGGGTGTTTTTTATGTCTTAAAACAACCAAGATATGATAGATATATCTACTATATTTTTGGTATTTCACTTGTTGCTTTTTTTATAAGTGGTGGATTTAATCCTATTTGGGGACAACTAAAAGGGTATGTTTTTACAACCTCTGTAAGTTCAGCAGATAGTGGTTTAAAGCTTCATTTTTTCTCTGTTATGCAAACAATTAGAGAGGCTGGACATATACCATTTGAGACTTTTGCCAATAGGATAAGTGGGCATACTATAACTTTTTTACTTTCTTTGGTTGGTTATGCCTGGCTTTGCTATAAGCATAGGATAATGATATTTGCTTTGCCGATGGTTGGACTTGGATTTTTAGCTTATGTTGGTGGGCTTAGATTTACTATCTATGCCGTTCCTGTTATGGCAATGGGAGTAGCTTTTTTAATTACTGAATCAACTAGGTATATTACGGATAAGAAAAGTATCAGATATCTTTCCTATGTTGTTTTTACACTGGCTATACTTTTTCCAAATTATAAACATATAGAGGCATATAGGGTTCCGACTGTTTTTAATGCTAATGAAGTTAAAGTTTTAGAAAAATTAAAATCAAAAGCACAAAGAGAAGATTATGTTATATCTTGGTGGGATTATGGTTATCCTATAAGATATTATGCAGATGTTAAAACACTCTCAGATGGTGGAAAACATAGTGGAAGCGTGAATTTCCCTGTGAGTTTTATACTTACTCATCCTCAGCAAGAGTCTGTAAAATTAGCTAGATTAGATGTGGAATATACAGAAAAGGCATTTAAAATTCAAAAACAAAATGAAGAGTTAAATGAATCTAAAAAGATAAAACTTTTTACAAATATAGAAGAGATGACAAAAGATTATGGTTTTAGAGATACAAATGATTTTTTACTTTCACTTCAAATGGATATGAAATTACCAAAAAAAACAAGAGATATTTATCTGTATTTACCACATAGAATGTTAGAAATATATCCAACTATTGTTATCTTTTCTAACCTTGATTTAATGAATGGGAGTAAAAAATCAAATCCTTTTTACTATGTTAGTAAAAATTTTAAAGAAACAAAAGATAGTATAAATCTTGGTAGTGGTGTTGTTTTTAGCAAAAATAATTCTACGATAAAGATAAGAAATCAGGTTGTAAAATTAAGAAGGATAGTTCAAACTTATTATGATAAGAAAATGGTATTGCATAGTAAAGTTCAAAAGCTAAATAACAATGCTCCCCTTAGTCTAATCTATATGTCAGCCTTTAAAACTTTTTTGCTAGTTGATGAAGCAACATACAATTCACTTTATGTGCAATTGATGGTTTTAGAAAATTACAATAAAAATCTTTTTGAAAAAGTAATTGTTAGTCCATATGCAAAAGTATATAAATTAAAGATATAATGTTAAAATATAATTAAAATTTCAAGGTGCTAAAATGTCACAAATAAGAAAATGTCTTTTTCCAGCAGCTGGGTATGGTACAAGGTTCTTACCAGCTACAAAAGCGATACCAAAAGAGATGTTGCCTGTACTTACTAAACCACTTTTACAATATGGGGTGGAAGAGGCTATAGCTTCTGGATGTGAAACTATGGCTATAGTTACAGGTCGTGGAAAAAGAGCCATAGAAGACCATTTTGATAGGTCGTATGAGCTTGAAAATCAGATAGCTGGAAGTTCAAAAGAGATTTTGATGGATGAGATAAAAGATATAGTGAATAATTGTACTTTTAGTTATACTAGACAGCGTGATATGAAAGGTTTGGGTCATGCTATACTTACAGGTAAGATTCTTATAGGAGATGAACCGTTTGCAGTGATTTTAGCAGATGATTTGTGTGACAATAGTGACAATGATGGAGTTTTATCTCAAATGGTAAAAGTTTATGATGAGTATCAGTGTTGCATTGTCGCGGTTGAAGAGATAGATAAAAAAGATACAAACAAATATGGTATAGTTGCTGGTGATATGATAAGTAATAATATTATGAGGGTAGATGATATGGTTGAAAAACCAGAACCAAAAGATGCACCATCAAATCTAGCCATAATAGGCAGATACATTTTAACTCCAGATATATTTGGGATATTAAAAGAGACAAAACCTGGAAAAGGTGGAGAGATACAGATAACAGATGCCCTACTTGAATTAGCTAAGCAAGGCAAGGTTATAGCTTATAAATTCAAAGGAAAACGCTTTGACTGTGGAAGTGTAGATGGGTTTGTGGAGGCTACTAACTATTTTTATGATATATGATAAAGGTAACTAAAAATCTTAGATTTGTACTTTATGCTGTTGTTAAGCCAAAACATACTAAAATCAATTATTGAATTCAAAAATTGAACGGAGTATTAAAAAAGTGCCTCACGCTACAAATGAACTACATCTAAATATCTTACGAAAAATTGAAACCATAGAAGATCAAAAAACATTAGCAGAGGAACTTGGTTTTAGTGTTGGCAAGATAAACTATGTCTTAAAAAATCTCATGGAAAAAGGGCTTGTAAAAACTGAAAGGTTCTTAAAAAGTGATAATAAAAGAGGCTACAGATACCTTTTGACTCCACAAGGTATAGAACAAAAGATAACTCTTACAAAAAAGTTTATAGAGATTAAGAAAAAAGAGTATGAAGAACTTCAGATGGATTTGCAAATCAATGGAATAAGATATAGGAAATATTATGATAATAAATAAAATAATACATTACGGAAAACAAACAATAAATCAAGATGATATGGATGCCGTATCAAATACATTAATTTCGGAATTAATAACAACAGGTCCTGTTACAAAAGAATTTGAAGATAGTGTTGCTAAATATTGTGATGTAAAATATTGTCTAGCAGTATCAAATGGAACAGTAGCATTACATCTGGCTTCTATGTATTTACTACAAAAAGATGATAAAGTTTTAACTACGCCAAACTCTTTTTTAGCTACATCAAATGCTATACTTTATGTGGGAGCTAGACCTGTTTTTGTAGATATACAAGAGGATGGGAATATAAATTTAGATCTTTGTGAAGAATATTTAAAAAAAGATAGTTCTATAAAAGCTATTTATGCTGTTGCATTTAGTGGTAATATGGTAAATCAAGAAAAATTAAAATATTTAAGAGAAACTTATAAAATAAAAATATTAGAAGACAATGCTCATGCTATAGGTGCAGTATATGATGGTATAAAAGCAGGAAGTTGTATCAATTCAGATTGTAGTATTTTTTCATTTCACCCTGTTAAGCATATGACTACAGGAGAAGGTGGAGCAATTACAACAAATAATAAAGAATTGTATGAAAAACTTTTAATGCTTAGAAATCATGGAATGACAAAAAGAGATGGCTTGGCACCATGGGAATATGAGATGACAGATTTAGGAATAAATGGTAGAATTACAGATTTTCAATGTGCATTAGGATTATCTCAACTTAAAAGATTGCCTGAATTTATAAACAGAAGAATAGAAATAGCTAAAAAGTATGATGAAGCTTTTAAAAATACTGCCGTAAAACCATTATACGAATTTCATGGTAAATCATCTTATCATTTATATGTGGTGCAAGTGGATTTTACAAAACTAAATATTACAAAAGAAGATTTATATAATATATTAAAAGATAAATATAGCATAGTATTACAAATACATTATATGCCAATAAACAAACAACCATACTATAAAAGCTTAGGATATGGAGATGAAAATATACCAAATATGGATAAGTATTATGAAGCGTGTTTTTCACTTCCAATATACCCACTTTTAAGCAATGAAGAGCAAGAGTATGTTATTAAAAGTTTATTTGAGATATTAAATGACTAAAAAAAATGCTATAGCTATCATTCCTGCAAGAGGTGGAAGCAAGAGGATACTAAAGAAAAATATAAAAGATTTTTTTGGTAAGCCACTTATTGCATATAGTATTGAAGTTGCACTTGCATCAAATTTATTTGAAAAAGTTATAGTTACAACTGATGATGAACAAATAGCCAAAATAGCAAAAGAATATGGGGCAGAAGTACCGTTTATAAGACCACCTGAACTAAGTGATGATTTTACCGGTACTCAAGATGTGATAAATCATACAATAGACTTTTTAAAATCCAAAGATGAATATTATGAGTATATCTGTACTATCTATGCAACTGCACCATTGCTGCAACCTAAATATTTGATTGAAGGGTTTGAAAAATTAGAAAATAGTGATGCTGTAAATGCTTTTAGTGCTACTTCTATGCCATTTCCTATCCAGAGAACTTTTAAACTTAATGATGCTGGAAGATGTGAGATGTTTACCCCAGAAC
>JAMOOV010000171.1 GCA_027065125.1 Campylobacterales bacterium
TTTGTGAGCATTTTGCTTGAAATAGATGTGTTATTACTTCAAACTCTTTTTGGGGATCAAAATTGATTTTATCTATCTGGAGTTTTCCGCTTTCTATTTTAGAGAAGTCCAAGATGTCTTCTATGATCATTAGTAAATCTTTACTGGAGCTTTCTATTGTATTTAGATATTCTAAGCTTTTTATTCTATTTATTGATTCATCTTTTAAAAGATTGATAAAACCCATAACTGCATTAAGCGGAGTTCGTATCTCATGGCTCATATTTGCAAGAAATTCGGATTTAGCTTTTGAGGCAGCCATAGCTTTCTCTTTTTCCATAATCAACTCTCTATTTTTTTGTTCCAATTGGTATTTGTTGTATAAAGCTTGAAGCACTTTATCAAGAGAGCTTACAAGTTGTTCTAATTTTATTGGTTTGATTATATAATCAGAGACTCCGATATTTATAGCTTCTTTAAAATAGTATACATCACTAAAAGCACTTGAAATAATTATTGGAACATCCAAAGATATCTTTCTGATCTCTTTTGCCATATCAATTCCATTCATTTTTGGCATCAAGATGTCTGTCAAAATAATATTTGGAGTGTGCTTTTTAAATAACTCAATTCCCTCTGTACCGTCACGAGCCAAATATACTTTACAAAATTCCTTTTCAAGTAATTCATAAATCTCTTCAGCAATATCAAAATCATCTTCTGCATAAAGCAAAGTAATCTTTTTTAAAAAAGTTTTATCTATACTAAACAAGCTCATTTCTTCAACTCTATTTTAAATATAGCACCTTCGTTATCGTTTTTTATGCTAAGTTTTCCACCCATATTTTTCTCTATTATGATTTTTGACATATATAATCCTATTCCTGTACCTTTTCCCTCTTCTTTTGTAGTAAAATAGGGCTCAAAAATCCTATCTATAATCTCTTCAGGAACTCCTCCGCCATTATCTTTTATCTCGATAGTTACAACTTTATCATCAGATGACAATTTTATCTCTATTTTGGAGCTGGAGAGCTTTTTCTCCCTTAAAATATCTTTTGCATTAGAGATTATATTTAGAAGCACTTGTGAAAATTCACCTTTGTAGCCCTCGATAATGGTATTATCGCTGTTTATGATAAAATCACATCTTATACCGTTGTGTTCTAAACTGGCATCAAGCAGAGATAATACCTCTTTTATAACATCTTTTACATCAAACGGACTTTTGACCTTATCATGCCTGAAAAATCCCATAAAATCATCAATAGTTTCAGACATTTTATCTATAAGCATCAGACTCTTTTGGGTTGTTTTTTCTATGACTTTATCATCTAATTCACCTCTGTTGTATAGCAAATTAATTTTTTGCACTAATATAGCAAGTGCATTTAAAGGTTGTCTCCATTGGTGGGCGATATTGCCTATCATCTCTCCCATGCTTGCCATTTTTGATTGCTGCATTAAAAGTTGCTCTTTGTGTCTATTTTTTTCAAGCTCCTCCTTCACTCTTTTATCCAAATTTTTACTTAACTCCTTATAGCTATCCATGCTAATTTTAAACTTTAATGTATTTTTCACTCTCGACATAAGTTCGATATCATTTACAATCGGCTTTCTTATATAATCATTAGCTCCGGCTTCAAAACCGTTTCTTAAAGTCTCCAAATCAGTCTTTGCTGTCGCTATGATGATGGGTATATCTTTATATAGCTCATGACTTCTCATATATTTACAAGCCTCAATGCCATCAATATCAGGCATCATAATATCAAGAATAACCAGATCAATATCATCTTTTTTTAATTTCTCATAAGCCTCTTTCGCTGACAATACACAAGTAATATACTCATAACCCTCATCTTCAAGCATATCTCGGATAAGATCTAAATTATCTTGAGAATCATCAACAATCAAAATTTTACTTTTATATATATTTCGCATATCAATCTACCTTTAAATATCTTGAGCAATCTTCTTGATAATTTGCTCTATATTGCCGCCTTTCTTAATTATACTTACACAAGACTGTTTTAAAATCTCCAAATCCTCGCTTGTCAACTCTTTTGCAGTTACTACGGCTATATATGTATCTTTAAGTTTCGGATTGGTTCTGGCTATCTTTAAAAATTCAAAACCACTTAGATTTGGCATCATCAAATCAAGATAGATAATGTCTGGTATAAAACCTTTTTCTATTATATCCAAAGCCTCGTTTCCGTCAGATGCACTTTGGATATTTTCTATATCATCTTCTATATACTCATAAATCAACTCTCTAATATCCTTTTCGTCATCAATTATCAAGGCACTTTTAACCTTACCTGTATCAAAATATTTAGAGACAATAGAGATAAGATCCTCTTTTGATATCGGTTTTGATATAGAATCAATCGCACCTAAATACATGCCTTTATTTTTATCTGTTACATTGCTTATGATAACTACTGGTATGTCGGAAGTCTCATTTGAAGATTTCAATCTTTTTAGCACTTCCCAACCGTTCATGCCAGGCATCATAATATCAAGAGTAATCAACGATGGCTTAAACTTTTTAGCCATCTTAACTCCATCTTCTCCGTTGTCCGCCATATAGACGATACAATTTTGATCACTTAGATACTCCGTTATCAGATCTCTTACATCTTTCGTATCATCTATAACAAGAACTGAAGTAATTTTTCCCAAAGAGTGAAACTTCTCCTTAAAATCATTTAAAAAATCGGATTTTAAAATAGATGTTTCTTCTTTTTGTAATGGTAAAAATATCGTGAAAGTTGAACCCTTTCCTATAGTGGATTTGACATCGATATGACCACCGAGCAACTCTAAAATATTTTTTGATATGGTAAGTCCCAAACCTGTTCCACCATATTTTCTTGTCGTACTCCCGTCACTTTGTCTAAATGATTCAAAAATCTTATCAAATTTATCTTTAGGTATCCCTATGCCATTATCTTTAACAGCTATTTTTAAAAAGCCATCCTCTTCAAAAATATCCACATTTATCTCTCCAGTACCCTTCTTTACAAATTTTATTGCATTGGAAACCAAATTGACTATCACTTGCTTGATCTTTTGCTCATCAGTTTTATATTTATAATTACTTGCACCCAAAGAGTTTGTAAAAGATATCTTTTTGGCACTATTTGCAGCTTGAGGCATAAGAAGCTCCAATGTATCATATACAGTATTGACCATATCTATCTCTCTTAACTCAATCTCCATTTTGCCGGATTCAATTTTACTAAGATCTAAAATATTATTGATAAGATCAAGCAAATTCATACCATTTCTATTTATCTTCTCAAGTTGCTCTAACTGTCTTGGCAAAAGATTTCCTTGTTTATTTTTTTGTAAAATATTTGAAAAACCGATAATCGAATTTAGAGGTGTTCTTAACTCATGAGAGACATTTGCTAAAAATTCCGATTTGAGTCTATTTGTCTCTTCAAGTTGCATATTTATATTTTTAAGCTTTATCGATTGTTTTTGAGCCTCTACAAATGTGATGGCATTATTTAGGGATTGAACCAATGCATTGATATGACCCCTTAGATAATTTTCATCAAACCTCGTATTTGATACGGAGCCTATTAATACAACTCCTATCTTTTTATCATGAAACTCTAACGGAATTGCCAAGATATGCTTTAGTTTTGCTTGAAAAAATCCCAAGTCTATCATAGGAGCCACCTCCTCATTTAAACCATTAATATATATCCATTCTCCGCTTTGATAAGCTTGTGCAACTATACCGTTAGAAGAGTTGTTAAAAAATTTTGATTTCAATAGTTTTGGATCGACACTATGTTTTGCCAATGGTTTTAAGTGGTTATTGTCATTAATAAAAAATATACCTATTTGGGCTTGAACAACATTTAGTATCTGTTTTATGGCATTATTTGCCAAAAAGCTAACATCGACGGAGTTTAGTTCACTTAGATACTCATTAAACTTGTTAAGTTTTTCCTGTTTTTGGTGAAGTGCCATATTTGTCTCTTCAAGAGAATAAGTTTTCTCCTTTATTTTCTCTTCAAGATGATTTTTATACTCTTCTAACTCTTTCTCTTTTGCTTTTAATTTTTCTATGGTATCAGTTAATTCATCGTTATATTTTTTCTCTATATATAAGCCACATTCGAGATTTTTCATATCCTCTATGAGATTATATATATATCTTCTTTCGATAATCGATCCGTGTTGGGGAGCTATAAGATTTATATCTAACTTTTCAATCTTTCTTAAAGCATAGTTAAAAATATCTTTGCTTGGCATATATGATGAGTGAAAAGCCTCAGCTTGAGAAAAATAATCATCTTTTGCATAAAATTCCCAAGACTCTTCTAAGCCTCCAAAGATATCACCGGAAAAAAGCACTTTTGTTTTTGGATCATAAGTTACAAATGCACCGGGAGAGTGGCAGTATGGAGTTGTGAGAAACTCTAAAGTTAGTCCGTTTTTTGTCTCAAGCTTTAAGTCATGCTTATCTATCTCATAATAGCTTGATCTAACCATATAGTGCTTAATCAAAACCGTCATACGACTATGTGTGATTATCTCCAAATCATCCCTGTCTATAGCTTTTTCAATCTCTCTAATCGATGCACAAAGATCTGGGTCTTGATGGTGAAGAATGATATATTTTATATTTTTTAGATCGGTTATTTGTGAAGTTTTTCTTATAACTTCATCAAACTCTATCATAGAACCGGGATCTATCAGTACTGATTCATCCCCGTTTTCTATAAAATATGGATGACATTGAAAGGGATCATTTTCTAAAAACATTCCTACCCAATATGTATTTTCCGCTATTTGAACAGCTTTTGTACAATCCATTATCTTTTCCCCAATAAATTATTTATCATTTCAATAAGCTTATTGTCATCGATGATAGGTTTACCCATATAGTCATCAAAACCAGCTTTTAAAAATCTCTCTCTGTCACCTATCATGGCATGAGCGGTTAGTGCAATTACAGGAGCATCTTTTATCTCTTGATTTTTTCTGATCTCTGTTAGCACCTCCACTCCGTCCATTTCCGGCAACGATATATCAAGCAGTATTATATCTGGTTTTTCCTTTATTGCCATCTCTAAACCCATTTTTCCATCCATTGCTTTCAAAAGCTCAAAATAATCCTCCAAAAATGCCTCTACAACATCTATATTATCACTATTGTCTTCTATTATCAAAACTTTTTTCATCTATCCTCTCTCCTTTTTGCACTCTATATATCTCACTCTATTTCTTCCGTTATTTTTAGCACAATATAGTGCTTTATCGGCTCGATTGAACAGGCTATTTGCATCATCGTTTTTGCAAAATGTTGCTATCCCGAAACTGCAAGTTAATTTATCTATAGTCTCAAATCTATATGTTTGTATCTGTTTTTTCAATTTTTCAGATAGGCTTGTGACACTATTTTTATTGCAGTTGCATATTATAACAAACTCCTCTCCTCCCCATCTAATAAACAGATCATCTTCTCTTAATGTTTTTTGCACCATTTTAGTCAAACTTTTTAAAATATTGTCACCAATTTGATGACCGTAAGTATCATTAATATTTTTAAAAAAATCGATATCAAAGATAATCAAACTTAGCTTATATCTATTGTCTGCCTTTGCACTATTTATCATTTTGGGTAAAATAAAATTAAAATAATTTTTATTTTTTATATTTGTCAACTTGTCGGTAAAAGAGTCTTTTTTGTATTTCTCTTTTTCATTGTAAATTTCAGTTATATCTGTAAAGATTATGAGGTGCTTATCTGATGTTTTAAGATAGATGTCGGCAACATTATAAGCATTTAGTATTGATTTTGGATTATTTATATCTTTTCTCATATAAACAATCCTATCATCTTGTCTGTTTTGAAAATGCAAAAGCATCTCTTTTTGATTTTTAAATTTTTTGCTACCATCTTCATTTAAAATATAATTGCATAAACACAAATCATCACCACTTTTTTCATCAATTTTCAGTTTATTTAGTAAGCTTTTATTTTTAAACTCTATTTTGTTATTTGATATTGTCAATATAAGATTTGGAGTGGTATCCATCAATATTTTTGAAAGCGAAACATACTCTTTAAATTGCCTTTGTTGTGCCAATTTTAGAGCATATTTTTCTACTACATTCAAAAAGTTTTTTATATTTATAGGTTTTAAAATATAATTATCGATACCAATCTCAATAGCTTTTTGAAAATATAAAGCTTCGCTAAAAGCAGAAATTATGATAATAACAACAGATGGATCTATCTCTTTTATCTTTCTTGACATCTCCAATCCGTCCATAACAGGCATCATGATGTCCGAAATGATCAAGTCAATATTATTTTTCTTGTATAGCTCCAGACCCTCTTGCCCGTTAGTTGCATAATAGACAGTATTAAACTCCATTTTTAATATCTCAATTATCTCTTCAGCAATGTCTTTATCATCTTCAACATAAAGTATATTGATATTTTTTGATATTTTTTTCATTTCAAAAATTTCCTTAAAACTCCACTCAATTTTTCCCTATCCAAAGGTTTAGTCAGATACTCATCCAATCCAGCTTCCAAAAATCTCTCTCTATCTCCTTTTAGAGCATTTGCCGTTAATGCAATGATAGGAGTATGGGGTAAGTTATTTTCTTTTTCATAGTTTAATATCTGTTTTGTAGCCTCT
>JAMOOV010000172.1 GCA_027065125.1 Campylobacterales bacterium
ACCAATTAATAAAGTGTTTCCATTAACATCAACTTCACTATACTCAAATTTTGCACTTTTAATTAATGCTATTTTTAGTAGTTGGTTCATTTTATGCCTTTAATAAATCTATATCAATCTTACTAAATGCAAACACTTTTTTACCCAAATCTTTTAAACTCGCCCCTATATGGTAAGTTGTATCATCAATTATCAAAAATCTATCAACTGTAATTTTTTCTCTATTTATAACATAACCATTTGTAATGTATTGTTTTAAGATTTTTGTAGCCCATTGACGAAATTTAGTAGCCTTTTTACTATTTACTTTATAGCCAACTGATATAATCATATCCAAATTATAATATTTTACTTTTCTTTTTTTGTTGTCTTTTGTAACTTGTTCCAAAATGGAACAGGTTGAAAATTCTTCTAATTCATTGCTTTTATAAATATTACCGATGTGTTTTACTATTGCAGGACGATTTACTCCGAATAATAATGCAATATCCTCAGTTCTTAGCCATATAGTTTCCTCTCTTTCATCAACTGAAACTTTTATCTCTATCTCGCCATTTTCATAGACTATTATATTGTCTTTCATTATTTGCCTTTAAAAGTTTGGGCTAATATTTGCTCTGTTTTAATTTAGAGTATTTATCTTGCGGTTGAAGTAGATACTCTTCATATCTATAAGGCACAGTATATGTCCTAAAACCTCTTTTAGTAAATTTTTTAAACTCTTCTTTAAAATCTGTCATTATTTTACCTTTTAGTTTATAGTATTTAATATTTTATCTTATTTTTACTTTTTTTACTATTTAAGTAATTTCTTTTATCTCTACTCGATTAAAAAACTCAACTAAATATTCAAAACTATTTAATACAACATACTCTTTTTTATACTCATCTTTTATAGTAATAAATCCTCTTTTTTCAAGTTTATTTAAAAGCATATTTATTTTTGATTCAAGTGTATCGCTATTTAAAAATTTAATTTTATTTAGCTTTTTTAAAAGCAAGGCATTATCTTTAATTGCTGTAAAAATTTCTTCTAAAAATATACTATGCCCCACTCCAAAAGCTGGATAAATCTCATACAAAAAGCTTACTATATCAATAAGTTCTAAAATCACATTTAGTTTTTGCTCTTTATTTGCAAGTGAGCTAAAATAACAATATCCATTTTTTAAATTTAGCTCAATATCTATATGTGAAAAATACTCACTCAACTTTTCATAATTATTCTCAACATACTCAAACAAAACTTTTTCTTCTTTTTTAGGCGAATTTGCATTTATAAATCTACCCTCTTTTAATATACTAAATATTTTTGATACTTTTTGTTTATCTAATTTCATTGTTATAAACCTTTGCAAAAGAGATATTTTCAATTACTATTTTTTCATCACTTATTTTATACTCATCTTCATACATTAAAATCATCTTACAAAATATTTGAGATAGTTCAGTTGTATTTTTATCTTTTAAAGCTTCATTTGAGATTAAAAATTCTATTAGATTTAATTTTGTAGATAAAAACTGCCTATGAAGTAGATAGATATTTATAAATACCTCATCTTTTAGTATTTTTTCTTCTTCTACTATAACACTTTTTGCTACTTTTGTTTTTAGTTTTTTATCTTTATATTTTTGTAAAAGTTTTATAAACTCATAACTATGTAAAATCTCACTATCAAGTTTTGTGCTAACTCTTATAGGGTTTATTTGCATATCAAAGTTTTTAATTTCATCTAAAAGATTAGTTTTTGAGTTTAACTCATAAGAGTCTTTTAGCTCTTTTAGTTTAGTGATTTTTTCTACAAAGATATTTTTAGATTCAATCTTATTTATATAGCTAATAATTTCACTTGTAAGAGGAATTAGAGTTCTAAGCAGTTCAATTTTATTTTTTTTAACATAGTTTAAAATAGTATTTAACTCATCATTTCCTAAAGAGACAATAAGCAAAGTATATTTTTGTAAAAATGCTTCAAAACTACTAATCATTTGTTCAAATTCAGCCAATCTTTCTTTATAAAATTTTAGCTCTTTTAGTTTCAGCTTAAAACTATCTGCACTTTTATAAACTCTATTGATATGAGTTCTTAAAGTATCAAGATTTTTAAAAAAGATATTATCTATTTTAAATAAAGCTCTTCTAATTTTGGGGATAAATTTGTTTTTTTGTTCTTTAAATTCGTTTGCATTTTCTATTAGATGAATTAGCTCTTTTAGTATCGAGCCAATAACTGCTACATCTACTATATCGTTATTGTCAATATACTCTTCTAAAAAACTAACTACTCTAAAATCAAGTGAGATTTTATTATCTATAATTTCAATTATCTCAAAAAAAGCTAAATTTTCTAGTAGTTCAATACTTGCCAAATCTTCTATTTCACCTATATCTATTATTCTATCTCTATGCTCAAATAGATAGATTATTAGCTTTTTATTATTATAGAAATAGTTAAATAGTTTTTCTATATTCAAATTATCTCTCCGCTATCATATTTCCACTTGCCATCTATTTTTATAAATTTGCTTTTTTCAGTAAAGCTATTATCAACTCCCTTACAAAAAATAGTAGCTCTAAATGTTACAAAATCCTCTCCCACTTCCAAAATTTCCAGTTTTTTAAACTCGCAACTATCGCTAAAGACTTTTAACTCTTCATAATCTTTTTGAAAAGTGGAAGTTTTGATGATGTACTTTATATCTCCGATAGCAAAGGCGGAGTATCTACTTTTCATAAGAGTTAAGACATCTTTAGGATATGCTCCTTTGTGATAAATCTGACAGCATTTTTTATACTTTTTACCGCTACCGCAAGGACAAGTGGAGTTTACGGAAAATTTTTTCATTTTACAATCTCATCTAAAGCGAAATTATCAAAGCTTACAACGGATAAATCTTGTATCTTTGTATTTTTATTATAGGTTATCAAAAGCTTTTCTCTATCAAACTTAAATTCACCAAAAGCCCTTATCTCTCTTTTAAGTGTTTTTTCATCATTCATATCATAACTTACTTGCAAAAGTTTATCGTCTATCACAAAATCTATCTCATAATTCTCTTTAAAGTAGTTGATGTAGCAACCTTTTTGATTTAGCACATTAAAAACCGCATTTTCAAGCATAACTCCATTGTTTAAAGAGTGCTTGGGATAGATTTGCAAAAAACCGTTGTCCAAAGTATATAGTTTTTTATTGGATTTTATCTTTTGAGCCTCTTTTGTATGGTATTTATCTATCTTTTTAAACAAAAAGACATCTTCAAAATAGTTTATATACTCTTTTATACTTTTATCGCTTATCTCAAAGATTTTAGATAGTTTAGTGTAGTTTACGATATTGCCACAAAGTGATAAAAGATAAAAAAACAATCTTTCTAAAAGATATGTATTTCTTATCTTGTATCTTGGAACGATATCTTGATATATGATATTTTTAGCATAAGAGACAAGTATCTCTTTTTTTAGTGTTTCATCTTTAACATCAAACACTTCATAAAATCCGCCCCACTTTAGATACTTCTCTTTCGCTCTTGCTATATCTATCTTGTTTTTTATCCTATCAAATTCGTTATTATGTTCAATCCCCAGATAATCCAAATATTCGCTAAAATCAAATGTATCCAAGTGTATATTTAGACTTCTGCCGCTAAGAAGTGTATTTAGTTCACTTGAAAGCATACTGGAGTTTGAGCCTGTTATAATAAACTTTATATCGCTGTTTTCATATCTATTTTTGACATAAACCTGCCAATTTGAGATATACTGTATCTCATCAAAAAAGATATAAATCTTTCCTTTTGGTGCTATAAGTTTCAAATACTCCTCATAAACACTTTCAAGCACTTTGGGATCTGTTTTATAATCCAAAAAATAAGGATGTTCGAGATTTAAAAAAAGTATATTTACAGGATCAGTTCCATTTTCAATAAGATAATTTATAGCTTGTTTTAAAAGTGTTGACTTACCACATCTTCTTATACCGGTTACGGTTACTATCTGTCTTAAAGGCAGATAGCTTATAAGCTTATCAAGTTTTTTTCTTTTTGTGCTACTATATTTTTTTTCTTGCCAATGAATATTTTGCTCAATTAATATCTCTTTTAACACTATACTTCCTATCTTTTATATATTTTACAGAAGTATAATACCGAAAAATAGAAGAAAAATCAACAAAACTTCCTACTAACAGATCCTCGGTAGCAACTCTCCCGTGGGGCTTTCAAGAAATCTTTTTGTTCCCCATTCGCTATGAAGTACCACTTTTCCTATGTATTTATCACTTATCTTGCCTATCATAGTTGCATTTTGGTGAAAGGTTTTTAGTATCTCCAAAGCTTTATCCACCTCTTTTTTATCAAGAGCTATCAAAAATGTACCCTCGTTTGCCAAAGCTGCAGGTTCAAAGCCAAGCATTTCGCAGATGCCTTTTACCTCATCGCTTACGGGTATATCATCCTCATTTACCTCTACACAAACTTTAGACTGCTTTGCCCACTCGTTCAGAACCGCACTCACTCCACCTCTTGTGGCATCTCTAAGAGCCGTTATCTTTACTCCTCCGTCTATCAAAGCTTTTACCGTCGGAAATAAAGAGGTACAATCACTCTTTAGCTCACTCTCAAGCTCTATACCTTCTCTACTGGCAAATATGGTTGCTCCATGAGCTCCTATATCTCGACTTACCAAGATGACATCATCTTGAGTTATAGCATTTGAGCTAATACCCTCTTGCAACACTTCGCCGACTCCCGTGGTATTGATAATGATCTTATCTATCGTGCCTTTTGGCATCACTTTCGTATCGCCGCTAACTATCATAGCACCGTTTATCTCAAGCTCCCTCTTCATAGACTCCACTATCTTTTTAAGATCATCAAAGCCAAAACCCTCCTCTATGATCATACCTACCGTCAAATACTTCGGCTTTGCTCCCATCATAGAAAGATCGTTGCAAGTACCGCAAATACTAAGCTTTCCTATGTTGCTACTCGGAAAGAAAAGAGGACTAACAGTAAAAGAGTCGGTTGATAGTGCTATCTTCTTGTTTGGCACTTCCAATACTGCCGCATCTTCACTTTTATTTAGTATCTCATTGCCAAAAGCTTCATAAAAAACCTCTCTTATAAGAGCATTATTCTCCTCACCGCCGTTTCCCATCGCTAAAGTTACATTTTTTTTCATCTAATCTCCTAAAAATTCCTCATAAGTTACTATCTTAACTCCACAATCTATAAACTTTTTATCACTTGTCAAAAATATACATCCATTCTCTTTGGCACAAAAACACTGCAGTGTATCCTCAAGATCGGAGTTGTGTTTTAAAGAAAAATCAAAAGATTGCTTTAAAACATCTTCTCCAAAAGGTACGATATTCCAAAATTTTAAAGCATCTATAAAAAACTCAATTGCTCTTTTTCTATGCTCTTTTGCTATATAGTAAGTTGTGCTTATCATATCTTCGCTAATAAAAACTTTGTAATTTAACTCAACTATCCTATCTAAAGCTTTTTTTGCCAACTTGCTCTTTTTTCTATTTGGGATGACAAAATCCAAGATTATATTCGTATCAAGAAATATCCTATTCTCCATACTTTTCTCTCGCTTTCATCTCTTTTATCTCTTGGATGGTTTTATTCTTAAATCTATCTTCAACTTCAAAAGCTCCGATATATTTATCTATAAAAGATTGTTGTCTTTTTTTTCTCTCTTTTGCCTTTTTTTCTATGATATCTTTCAACTCTTTTGCCAATCTTGCAGATATAAACATCCCTTTTGGCTCTTTTGTCTTTTTATCCTCTATCTCGACATAGTCATACTTTTCCAACTCCGAAAAATTTCTCACAACCTCTCTTATGCCCATCTTTGTTGTCATACTTTATCCTTTGTCATATTTTAAACATTATATGACATTTGCATAAGTTTGTCAACTCTTTTTACATCAAAGCACAAACTCTTTGCTTTAGTAGTTCAAACTCATCTTCGTCCAACTTGGCTATCAAACCTTTATCAACCAAAATATGCTCAAAATCCAAAGTGCATATCCAGTTTGCTATCATATAACTATCTTTTTTTAAATTGTCTCTCGCTTTTAAAAATATCCTATAATCATCTTGTATAGGTAAAGTAGAAAGCGGGACTACCAAAACTTGTTTATAAACATTGCTTTTAACTGCTTTATTGAAAAAATTATTCTGCATCACTACCGCAGGTCTTATCTTCCCTATCTCGGAGTTGTACTTTTGACCAAAATCCACAAGATATATCTCTCCTTGCTTTATCATCTCTAAAGCCTTTCTCCAAGCTCAACAATAGCTTCGTCAAAGATACCACTAAGCTCCTTATAAGATGCCTTTAAACCCTTTTTATTTCTCTTAAGCCACCTTCTATACTCCAACTCCTCTATCATATCTTTTACATACGGCAAATCTTTGGCAGATATAAAAACTCCTTTAACTTCGTTGGTTTTCTTATTTACCACCTCTATAACATCATCCACACTATCCAAAATAGAGGGTTTTTTTACTATTTCCGATATGGAAACTCTTTTCATTATTTTCTCCTCGTATAATAAATTTATCAAACTTCTACATCTAAAAAGAGTAGAGATTTGATATTATTTTTAGTTTTTGATAAAGTTATATTGTTTATCAAAT
>JAMOOV010000173.1 GCA_027065125.1 Campylobacterales bacterium
CAAAAATATGTCCAAGTTGTGATTCTAAACAGACTAAAAAAGTAGGTAAAAGATTAGGTATTCAGAGATATAAATGCCTCAACTGCAATGCAAATTTTTGACTTAATTGCAAAAATGGGTGCATAATTTTCTACTTTTTCTTATAACTCACCAAATAATAATCAACTAAATTCAGCTTCAAACTTTTACTTAATCCTCTATGCAAACTAATCATATTTTTCATGTGCGAGAATACTCCACCTTCAAGAGCATTGGTTGTGTTGGAAATGGATAAATGCTTATAGTTTTTGTAAGTAAAAAGATAAGGTAAATTTGTTCGTAAACTTCTGTAAGCAGCTCTGATTCTTGGATGAGTATAATGGAGCTTACCAGTAGTTGAAGATATACTTTTTTCTTCTAAAAAATCTTTATATATTTCGTACCATTCATCTAGCTTTTGAGTGAAGTTTTTTTCTGTAGTTTGAGTAAGTCTTGAAACTATTTTCTTAAGCTCTTTGCTAGCATCTAGTTTTGGTTTCATAGTGATATATCTTTGCACAATCTTCTTTTGGTGGAAGTGACACATTTGTATGGGAATATCTTTAAAGGCTTTATATAAGCCTCTCTTCCCATCTAAAGTAGCACTTTGAATTGTATATCCAAGTGCAATTAGTTCTTCTTTGAGGTATCTGTAGTCTTTTACAATTTCACTTTCAATATGCTTCCAAATAAGTATCTCTTTTGACTCATTGTCCTTAAAAACTAAAGTACCTAATCTGTCTTTTCGTTTTCCATAAAAAGTAGCATCACAAATGAGATTTACTGGTCTTGGATTATGTTCTTTACACTCGACAATGTACTCATCCCTTTGCTTCATTATCCATCTGATAGATCTATTATATTTTGCTGACAATTGCTTTAAAGTTTGACGGTGTAAAAAGTACTCCTCAAAAACTATTTGTTCTAATCTTTCTGGTCTTCTTTTAGAGCTAAAAGAGGTTTGACAATCTTTACAAAAATATCGTTTAATCCCTCTTCTTGAACCTCGGTTTTGAGTGTTTTTTGATTGGCAATTTATACATATTTTAGAGTTTTTTTACAATCATTTGTAAATAAACCTTTGTTTATTCCCACTATACCATAGTTTAAGAGGCATTTTATGCACCCGTTTTTGCAATTAAGTCAAATTGAATCAGTCTAA
>JAMOOV010000174.1 GCA_027065125.1 Campylobacterales bacterium
ACTATAGCGTATCAAAAAAAGTTCAAACAACTTTTTCCTTATATAAAACTCAGTTGCTTTGATGATGAGTATAAAGAATATGCTTGTGATGAGATCATTAACCATAATTTAGGAGTAAAAAAAAAGTACTACAAGGAGCCGAACAAGGTTAAACTCATTACTCCACTTATTCGAGAAGCATTTATAAAAACAAAAAAGAGACGATATAGAAAAAAAGAAAAAATTGTTATAAGTTTTGGCGGCAGTGATGCAAAAGGATTGAGTTTACGTACACTTTGGTTATTAAGAGGGTTGTGTGTCGATCTTTTTATCACGTATCACAACAAAGATATTAAAAAACTAAAACGCTTTACATTTTTACATAAAAATGTTACATTGCATATAGACAAAGAAATTGCCCCAATACTTGCACAAGCAAAGATTGCTATTGTTACTCCAAGTACCATAGCTTATGAAGCTATCTATCTTGATACTAACTTTATTGCTGTGCAAGTTGCCAAAAATCAAGATATGCTTGTACGCTATCTTAAAAAAAAAAGATACACTGTTTTACAAGAGAGGGAACTATGGAAAATACACTCAAAACTGCTTTTGCAGATGCGCTTGGAATTGAAAAAGAGATGATAACTGATGAACTAACATACAATACGATTGATGAGTGGGATAGTGTAGCACACATGACACTCATTGGTGAGATTGAAGATGTGTTTGATATTATGCTCGATACTGATGATATTATTAATATGAGTTCCTTCACTAAAGCAAAAGAGATCATATCAAAATATGTGAAGCAATAATAATGTTAGATAAAAAATACGCACTCATAACAGGAGCAAGTCGGGGGATAGGGGCAGCTACGGCAAGAATTTTTGCAAAAAAAGGTGCAAACCTAATCCTCGTTGCCCGAAATAAAGAAGCATTACAAAAGATACAGGATGAGCTCTCTTTGCTTACGCAAGTGCATATATATGCTTGTGATTTGCAAAAAAGTACGGAAATCAAAAAGCTTTTTGGTTTTATACGCACACATACCAAAGAGCTTGATATTTTGATCCATGCAGCTGGAATGATGTACAGTGCAATGCAGATGATGAGCAGAGAACAGATCATAAAAGAGCTTTTTGACACAAATTTCATCAGTGCATATGAACTGAGTCGCTATGCTTCAAAAATGATGCTTAGACAAAAAAGTGGTTCGATTGTTTTTATCTCATCTATTATGGCGCTTGAAGGTGCAAAAGCACACAGTGCTTATAGTGCTTCAAAATCTGCGCTTAAGGGCTTAATGCACTCTTTAGCAAAAGAGTACGCTCCACATATCCGCATCAACTGTGTTGCTCCAGGAGTGGTACAAACTGATATGATCGCTTCATTAAGCAAGGAAGAAAAAGAACGCATCATTGCCGCTACGCCACTTGCTCGTTTCGCAATGCCAGAAGAGGTAGCTCAAACACTTCTTTTTCTTTCAAGTGATATGTCAAGCTTTATCACATCCCAAACTATTCGTGTCGATGGTGGGCTATGTTCTTTTTAGATCTTGATCGTTTTAAAAAGAAGGTCGCTTTTATCGCTGATGGTATCACTACCGATTATGAACAATTAGAGCAAAAGATAGCTGAGTTTTCCAAACACCTTCCAAAAGAAAAATCTCTTGTTGCTTTTTTAATGCGAAGAAAAATTAAAGATATCGTTGCGTATTTGGCATGTTTACGAATGGGGCATAGTGTTTTGATGATCGATCCAGATCGCACACAAGAGCAAAAAGAACATCTATTTAATAGATACAAACCCAACCTTATCTACGATGATTCTTTGCGACCGTATTATCAAAAACAACACGATCTTTACGAAGCACTTGCGCTTTTGCTACCAACATCAGGCTCAACGGGATCAAGCAAATATGTACGCCTAAGTTTGGAAAATCTCCAAGCAAATTGTGATTCGATTCTTTCGTATTTGCCGTTAAAGAGTGATGAGCGCTCCATTAGCTCTTTACCACTATATTATTCGTATGGGCTTTCTGTACTTCATACCCACTTACAGGTGGGAGCTTCTCTTGTTTTGAGTGAAGTATCACCGATACAGAAGGAGTTTTGGGAACTTTTTACACACTATAAGGTTACAAATTTCAACGGTGTACCTTACCATTACGAGATACTCAAAAAACTCCGTTTTCAAAGCAAAAAATACCCCTCACTTCGCTTCCTTACTCAAGCGGGAGGGAAGCTTCATAAAAATTTAGTAGAACACTTCGCAAAAGATGCTCTTGCAAATGAGAAGCTTTTTTTTGTGATGTACGGTCAAACCGAAGCAACAGCTCGTATCAGTTATCTACCACCACACGAAACATTGCAAAAAAGCTCTTCTATTGGTATTGCCATAGCAAATACAAAACTCACACTTGTAGAAAATGAGTTAGTCTTTTATGGAAAAAATGTGATGCTTGGATATGCCGTAAATTACGAAGATCTTGCAAAAGGAGATGAGCTTCACGGTAAATTACACACTGGAGATTTAGGATATCAAGATAATGAAGGATATTTTTATATTACAGGACGTGCAAAACGGTTTATAAAACTTTTTGGCAACCGTGTTAATCTTGATGAAATAGAACAGAAACTCAAACAAACTATCAATGAACTTGTTATAACCGCATTAGATGATAAACTGTTTATATGGATGTTAGAAGATCATACAGAAGAGATAGAGCAGATCCTTAAAAATGAATATGCTTTACATCATAGCGGATTTACATGTAAATTGCTCAAAGAGTTTTTTTACACACCAAATGGGAAAATTGATTATAAGCGTTTTGAGGAGATCATATGAATGAAGATATCTTTTTACTTGATCCTTATGCTCTAAAAAAAGAGGAAAAAAATGCTTTAATGGTTGCTAGGCTGTGTGAGCTAACACACTTGCATCAAGAGCATTGCCAAGCGTATGCAAATATCTTAGAGAGCTTTGGCTATGCAAATAAAAATTATGGATGCATTGAGGATTTTTTTGCACTTCCTGTTCGCATCTTTAAAGAGATTGATCTTCTCTCAAGCAAAGAAATTGTCAAAACACTCACCTCATCGGGAACGACAGGGAAGGTTTCAACAATCTATCTTGATAAACTAACTGCACAGCTTCAAACTAAAGCGCTTATAAAAATCATGCAGAGCTTTTTAGGTAAGGCAAGATTGCCGATGCTCATCATCGACACAAAAGAGATCCTCCAAGATCGTAACCACTTTTCTGCACGAGCTGCAGGTGTAATGGGACTTTCTAACTTTGGACGTAAACATACCTATGTATTAGATGCTTCTATGCAACTTGATATTGGTATGCTCAAAGATTTTTTAAGCAAGTACAAAGATCAACCAATTTTGATCTTTGGATTTACCTATATGGTGTGGGAATATTTTTTCAAGCCTATCAATGAAAATAAAATTGATATTGATCTTAGCAATGCAATCTTATTTCATAGTGGAGGTTGGAAAAAGTTAGAACATCTCAAAGTAAGCAATGCTCTTTTTAAAGAGAGTTTTCAAAAAGTGTGCAATCTACGCCGTATCCATAATTTTTACGGCATGGTAGAGCAAGTTGGTTCGATCTTTGTTGAATGTGAAGCCGGGCATTTACACACACCAAATTTTGCAGATATTATTATTCGAGATCCCCTAAGTTTAGAGCCATTGGGTATGCATCAAGAAGGGTTGATAGAACTGTGTTCACTACTGCCACATAGCTACCCTGGACATGTACTTTTAAGTGAGGATCGTGGAGTGATACTTGGGGAAGATGATTGTGCATGTGGTCGAAAAGGAAAATATTTTAGTGTACTTGGAAGGATCAAAAGTGCCGAAAAAAGGGGATGTAGTGATACCTTTATCAAATAAGCATAAAGTAATACCATCATATATTGACTCAATGCAAAAAAACAAACCAAGCTTAGAAATATTCGATGAGAAAACAGTTGTATTTTTAGAAGCACTCTCAAAAGCATTTTTACAAGAAAAAGAATACAACGAGATAGTAGCACTTGGTTTCTGGTTGCGAAAAGCACATCTAAAAAAGATTAAAACACAATTTTTACATAAGCACCAAGGTGAAATACTCTTTCCGAGAGGTACAGTATTTCATATTGCTCCAAGCAATGTCGATACGATCTTTTTGTATTCCCTTATCCTCTCTTTACTTGTAGGTAATAGTAATATTTTACGTATCAGTGACAAAACTAACGAACAGTTAGAGAGGGTTCTTATTATTTTTACAGATACTTTACAATCCCACCCGCTTATTGCACAGCATATCACTTTAGTTCGATACGGACATGATGATGCCATTACACAAAAGCTAAGTAGTTTGTGTGATGTGCGTATCATCTGGGGAGGAGATGCAACAATAAAGCATATCCGCACAATCCCTATCCCAGCTACTGCAATAGAGCTTACATTTGCCGACAAGTTCTCGTTTGCACTTATCGATATCAATAATGTTACAATAAATGATGAATTTTTCGAGCGCTTTTATCGTGATAGTTACACCTTCTTGCAAAATGCCTGTTCGAGCGTACGCTGTATCTGTTGGATTAATAATTCAAAAGAAAAAAAAGAGCTGTTTTGGAAAGGGTTTGAAAGTTTTTGCGCAAAAAAAATGCCACAGATTGAACCAAAACAGACAATCGATAAGCTTAGCACTCTTACGCTTCTTGCTTCAGAAGAAAAAAAAGAGATTACATATACAAAATATTTTCATCGTATAAAATTTGACAATATAAATAAAATCGATCATCAACGCCATTGCGGGTTTGGACTCTTTTATGAAGTCGATATCGACTCACTTGATACACTTTTTACTTATGCAACGCGTAAAAATCAAACACTGTGCGTAACAGGAATTTCCAAAGAAGCTATCATCGCTTCAATGCAAAAAAATCGTACAAGAGGGTTTGATCGTATTGTTCGTTTAGGAGAAGCAAACAATTTTGAAGCAATCTGGGATGGGTATGATATCTTAAGCTCTTTGATAAGGATTGTTAATGTGGATCTTTAAAGAGTATGGGCTTTTGAGTCTTGATGAACATAAAGAACTTCTACTTATACGCAATCAAGAGCATATACGAAAAGCATCAAAAAATAGTGCTCCTATTTCTTTAGAAGATCATCTTTTATGGGTTAAAAGGCTTTCTACATGTAAACACTACTTCGCATTGATCATTAAGGGAAAAATTTATGGAGGATTATATTACATAAATGATACAAAGTGCATCCAAGAGTGGGGAATTTTCTTTAGTCAAAATACTCCTCCACTTATCCCCATTCTTGTAACTTATCTCTTTATGGAGTATATGTTTAAAGAGTATGATGAATTTTTCTCAGAAGTGCTATTTGACAATGAACAAGCACTCTCTATCAATCGCTATTTTTGCATAGAAGCAATAGCACAAACTGATAGTTTTTATAAGATGTATATTGATAAAAAACGTTGGCAAGAACATGCTAAACATTTATTGCCAATTAAAAAAAGAGCGCAGAAGATAGTGTACCGGTTTGAGAGAAAGGATAAATATGTTTATAGCAAATCATAATCTTGGTGCTGACGGCGTCTATATCATTGCCGAACTTTCGGCAAACCATAGTGGGAATATTGATATAGCAAAAAAAACGATCAAAGCTGCAAAAGAGTGTGGAGCAAATGCAATCAAACTCCAAACATATACCCCTGAGTGGATGACACTTAAGGTCGATAAAGAGGAGTTTAAGGCGAATCATCTCTGGCAAGGACGCTACCTTTACGATCTTTACGATGAGGCGAGACTTCCTTTAGAGTGGCATGAGGAACTTTTTTTGTATGCAAAAAAGATCGGTATTGATATTTTTTCAACTCCTTTTAGTAAAGAAGCAGTTGATTTTTTAGAAAAATTTAATCCACCCGCATATAAAATCGCCTCTTTTGAAATCACCGATTATGCGCTTGTACGATATGTTGCACGTAAACAAAAGCCTATTATCATCTCAACTGGTATTGCAACACAAGAAGAGATCGCAGATGTGGTTCGCATTTGTAAAGAAGAAAGCAATGAAGAGATCGTACTTTTAAAATGCACCTCATCATATCCTACCCCACTTGAAGATGCCAACCTTGCAACGATTGTTGATATGAAAAAAAGATTTGATGTAACAGTTGGCTTTAGTGACCATACACTTGGGATTTTAGCCCCTGTTGTTGCAGTTAGTCTTGGTGCACAGGTTATTGAAAAACATTTTATTTTAGATAAATCGCTTCCAAGTGCTGATAGTAAATTTTCACTTGATCCAAAAGAATTCAAACAGATGGTCGATACTGTGCGCGATAGCCAAAAGCTTATAGGAAATATCTCCTATACCCCAAAGGAGGGAAACCGAGCCTATGCACGAAGTCTCTACATAGTCAAAGATGTTAAAGCAGGAGAAGTAGTAACAGAAGAAAATATCCGTTCTATCCGTCCTGGATATGGAATGCATCCAAAATATCTTGATAAAATTTTAGGAAAAAAAT
>JAMOOV010000175.1 GCA_027065125.1 Campylobacterales bacterium
GTTGATGAAAAGCTCTACTATAAAGGGAAGACTATAACTTTCGTTGATACTGCAGGTATCAGAAAAAGGGGTAAAATCGAAGGTATAGAGAGATATGCATTAAATAGAACCCAAAAAATGCTTGAAGATGCGGATATCGCTCTTATTATACTTGATGCCAGTGAAGAGTTTAAGGAGCTTGATGAAAGAATTTCAAGTCTTGTGGATAAATACTCTCTTGGCTCTATCATCATACTCAATAAATGGGACAAAGCAAGAGATGAATATAAAAAAATGGTGGATGATGTTAGATATAGATTTAAATTCTTATCATATACTCCCATTATAACCGTTTCTGCACTTTCAAAAAAGAGAATACACAAGATAAACGATAAAATTTTAGAAGTTTTTGAAAATTATTCAAGAAGAATAAGTACCGGTAAATTAAACGAACTTATAAAATTCGCCAACTCGAAACACCACTTGCCAAGTGATATGGGAAAAGTGGTAAAGATATTTTTTGCAACTCAATTCGATATAAGACCACCTCGTATCGCCCTTGTCATGAACAGACCTAAATCATTACACTTTAGCTATAAAAGATACCTTGTAAATACCATAAGAGAACACTATAATTTTGAAGGTTCACCCATCCTTATATTTCCAAGAAAAAGAGGAGAGAAGGATGAGCAAGAGGAGCAGATGGCTATCTTATAGGATTGCCATCTTGGTCAAATACACTCGGAGTACCGTTTATCAATCCACTTCTTATCAACTCTCTCATTTTTTCAATCATCTTTTTAGCATCTTTTTTATCCACTTTTTTATAATCTATATCTTTAGGATCGGAAGCTCTGCGAAGTAAATTTAAGATATCTTTACCTTTGCTCTTTTTTGCCTCCAAGATAAGCCAAGAAGATTTAAGAGGAGAAGTTTCATGCCCTCTTATATTGAGATATATAGGCACGATTTTGACCTCTTTTGCACTTTTTATAATTTTCGGCAATCCTCTTTTTTCATACACTTTACAAAAAGGACAATTAGGATCAGTTATGAGATATACTGTTTTACCTTTGCTATTATTACCTTTTATAGCAATAACCAAATCTTTGTATTTTGTTTTCAACAAAGAGATTAGCTTTTTATAATTGGAAACTTCACTCTTTTTTTTGTCCATATTTTGCTTATATAAAGCTTGTTTTATCTGCTTTTTATGTTTTTTAATAAACTCCTCAAAAATACTTCTACCATTTGTTCTATCTATCATATTTCCAAAAATAATCACTTTTTTATTGTATAACAACAAGAAAGGTTTCGTGCTACCTTTTATAGTACCGATAGCTATATGCAAATCTTTAATATCCGATATCTTATCAGATGCGATTATATTGATACTATCAACTTTTACTTTTTGATGAGTAAGTAGTCTGCTTATATCCTTTTTGAGGGATAAATTTTCAGAAGAAAAGAGAGAAATGACTAAAAATGTTAAAGCAAATACTATACGGAATAGATTGTTTTTATTCATTGAAATCCTTTTTTTGATATTTTTATAAGAAATTTTTTCTAAAAACTTATAAATATTTTAGGATTATACAAAAAAGAATATTATGTCAAGATGATAAAAAAGTGTTACTTTTCACATACAAGCGGTAAATATAACACTCTGTAATCCTCCCCTTTAAAATACCTCATCCTACATATTTTTTTATCTCTTGTATCAGTGAATTATCGACTGACTTAAGTTGCAAGTTGATTACAAAGGAAACTTATTAATTTTTGTGATTTGTTAGATATTTTATATTTCAATTAAATTATTTATTTCATTATCTAATTCATTCCAAGATTTTTCTACTTCTGGATATTTTTCCTTAATATTACAAATTTTACTATTAAAATCTGCTTGAGAAATTATCAATTCTTCATTTAATTCTTCAAGCTTTATTTTTTTATTAATAATAGTCATATACTTTTTTAAAATTGTAGCTTTTCCAAGTTTAGGTTTATTTTGTGAAGCTTTAGCTAAGACAATATATTTTTTAACTATTTCAAAATCAAAAATATCTTCATCAATATATTGATAAATATTTTCATCGATTAATTCTTTAATATTTTTTGAAGGTCTTGGAAAATCATAACAAAGTTGTCCTTCCATTGCATGATTAACGAATGGTTGTAAATGAATAAAATATTTTAAATTTTTTATCTCATAAGTATTATTCACTAAATCTATCATTATAATTGAAGTTGGAATTTTCTCAAAAGCAGCTGATTTTGATAATGATTTTACATTTCCTTTTTTTATAGTAAAAACTTCTCTTGCAGCAGATTTTAATTCCATCAATAATTTTTTACCATCATTAAACTCAATTAAAAAATCTGGTGTAGTAGTTTTACTTCCTTTTATTTCTATTTTATTTTCATTATTTATGAAAAATTCGTGGCTTCCATCATCTCCAAAAAAATTTATATTTTTAATAGTTTTATTTTGTTTTAAAATTTCAAGTATTATTTTTTCTAAAAACCAACCATAAATAATATTTCTTGAATATTTCAACTCTCCTCTTCCTAATGTTCCACCTTTAAGTTTATATCCTTTATCAACTAGTTTCATAAATTCAATCGATTTTTTTTCATATTCATTTTTAATTTCAATAAAAAGTTTTTTATCTAAAATATCTTTTGTCATATTTTGGTAAATATTAGATATTTCTATAAACTCCATTTCATCAAGCCGCTTCATAACTGAATAATCCTCCTAAACTTTCATATTTTGCTTTTTTAGTAGGCATAGTATTTAAAAGACAATCTATCAATTTAGGAGGAACACCTTCTCCTATAACTTGTCTTATCAGGTTTTCACTAGCCCAAGCAGGAGGTGTCCAATCATCTGAAAGCCCTGTAAGGATAAATATTTCCTTCAATGTCAAAACTCTAGCATCTGAATATGTTCCATCCTCTTTTAATTTTCCCGGATGGCAATTATTTTGAGAAGATACTGAACCATTTGCCATTGTTATCGTTGGAGCAGGCTTATCCCATTCTATCCTTTTGTATGTTGTTTTATATCCTTTGATTCTTGTTCCATCTTCTTTTTGAGGATAGTAGATTTTATTATCAAGAGCAGTTTTACCTGTAGGAGTGTGTTTAAGCCATAAAATATGTCTATCATTATGCTTTTTTGCAAAATGATAAGGAATATCTGATTTTTCTCCACTTTCAAGTGATGGAAGATGTCCTATTGCTTCTCTTACAGTAGTTTGTTTTTGTTTTTTAGGAAATTGCCAAAGAGTATTTTTTGATATTAAAAAAATAGCTCTTTTTCTTGTTTGTGGTGTTCCATAATCTGCAGTATCAACAATATTATAATTAATAAAATAATTTAATTTTTTTAATTCATTTTGTATAAAATCTACTATTTTAATTTTTTGTCCATTGAATTCTAAATATGTTTTTAAAATTCCAGGAACATTTTCAATTATTATATTAGTTGGTTGCAAATCTTTTATAAAATTTATAACATATTTTATTAAAGAATTTCTTGGATCGTTTTTTTTCATTTTTCCTGCAACACTCATGCCCTGGCAAGGTGGAGTAGCTATTAAAAATTCACATTTTTGTTTTTTTGCCTCTTGTAAAACTTGATTATAAATATTTTCACTTGTTATATCTCCACAAATCATATTACAATTAGGATATAACTCTTTATAAAATTTTGCTCTTTTTTCTAATAATTCATTTGCAACTATTATATCAATATTGTGATTTTTTATATAGGTTTCTGCAATTCCAACATTTGCAAATAGCGATACACCTTTCATTTTTTATAGTATCCTTAGTTTTTACAGCATATTATATCTAAATTTATTTGTTGCTTTGACTAATTAACATTCAACTATCTCTTTTAAGCTTTCTATCTTAGTTAGATATAGCATTACATATTTTCTCGATTTTGAAGATACTCTTCATAAGTACCCTTAAAATCAATGACTTCATTATTTAATTTCAATTCTATAATCCTATCGGCAAAAGCATCTATAAGTTCTCTATCGTGGCTTACACACACAACTGTTCCTTGAAATTTTCTAAAAGCTTCTCCAAGGGCTATTATGGCTTCAAGGTCTAAGTGGTTGGTGGGTTCGTCAAAAATTAGAAAATTGCCCTCTTCAAGCATTATCTTGCTTATCATCATCCTATGCTTTTCTCCACCGCTTATACCTTTTATGCTTTTTTGCTGTTCCTCTCCACTAAAAAGCATTCTGCCAAGACAACTTCTTATCTCACCCCTATCTCTTTTTTTATCGAAATTTTCAAGCCACTCATAAAGAGTTTCATCGCCTTGTATCCTATCTGTAGCATCTTGAGGAAAGTAGCTATACTGTACGGTTGCTCCCCACTTCACCTCTCCCTTATCAGACTCAAGTTCGCCGACAAGTATCTTGCAAAGTGTTGTTTTTCCTATGCCGTTCGCACCAATGATAGCAACTTTTTCGCCTTTTTCAAATTTTAAAGATAGATTTTTCAAAACTTGTAAATCTCCATAAGATTTAGAGATATTTATCACTTCTAAAGCTTCATTTCCGATCTCTCTTTTTGGCTTAAAAGCGATACTCGGTTCTCTTCTTGAACTTGTCTGCAACTCTTCTATATTTAACTTTTCAAGCTGTTTTTGACGGCTAGTAGCCTGTTTTGCCTTAGAGGCATTTGCAGAAAATCTTCTAATAAAATTCTCTAATTCCTCTTTCTCTTTTAATTTCTTATTTCTTTCTATCTCCGTCTGTCTTTTAACAAGTTCTGATGCCATATACCAGTCATTATAATTGCCGGTAAACTCTCTTATATTTCGATAGTCCACATCTAAAATATGAGTTACAACACTATTTAAAAAGTGTCTATCGTGAGATATAACCACAAGTGTTCCTTCATGCTTTTTTAACTGCTCTTCCAACCAAGAAATAGCTTCCAAATCCAAATTGTTTGTAGGCTCATCCAAAAATAAAACATCCGGCTTAGGAAAAAGCACTTGAGCTAAAAGTATTTTAAATCTATCCCCACCCTTTAGTGTACTAACTAAATTGTCATGAATAGCTACATCAAATCCCAAAGATGATAATATTTTTTCGATATTAATTTCCACCTCATAGGTGGGATCCTCTTCTGCACAAACAATTTCAAGCTCAGAAAGTCTTTCGTTTACTTTTTCATCTTCAAAATTTCCCTCACTATACAATTTCTCTTTCTCTTTGATAGCATCATATAGTCTCTTATTGCCAAAAAGCACAGCATCTTTTAAAGTAAAATCCTCGAAAGCATATTGATTTTGCCCCAATGTTCCAACTTTTAAACCTTTTTCAACAAAAACATTGCCACCAGTTGGCTCAATATCTCCGGAGAGTATCTTTAAAAATGTACTTTTCCCTGCACCATTGGCACCGATAAGCCCATATCTCTTTCCTCTATCTAACTTTAAATTTATATTTTCAAAAAGAACTCTTGACCCATATCGCATAGTCAAATTATTTACATCTACCATTTTTTAACCTTTCAACATCAAGAAATCAATTAATGAAGTTCACTATTTAATACAATCTCTCTTTGACTTCTAAATGCTTTCATTTGACCGTTTGTACTGTCTTGTCTAAAATGAACTCCGTTCAATCCGGCAAGCTCTAAACCTTTATAATAAGCCTTTTCGCCCTCTTTGGGGGTAAAATGTTCGTTGACTTCAGCTATCTTCGAAGCCTCATTTTGAGAAATCTCTATCTTTGTACCCTCTAAAACGGCTATTCCGGCATCCACTATACATCCGTCACCCAAGGGGATACCGGTAACACTATTTGCACCAAGCAGTGTATTTTCTCCTATGCTTACTGGATTGCCGTCTGTTCCGCTCAATACTCCAAGTATGCTTGCTCCTCCGCCGACATCACTTCCACTTCCAACGATAGCAGATGAACTTATCCTACCCTCTACCATAACAGGACCAAGAGTTCCTGCATTGAAGTTTATATAACTTGCACCGGGCATAACAGTTGTGCCGGCTGCAAGTCTAGCTCCCATTCTAACTTTTGAACTATCAAGAATACGAGTATTATCCGCAGGTATAATGTGTTGTAAAAATCTTGGAAATTTATCTACAGAGTCGATATAAGGATACTCTCCCTCAAGTTTTAAAGCTATCTCATTTTCTCTTAACCAGTCAAGTTCAATCGGGATATTGCCGCTCCATGCGACATTGGGAAGTACTCCGAAGGCTCCGTTTAGGTTGAGACTTCTAAGTTCGGTCTTTCCGAGAGAAAGAGCATAAAGCTTCAGATAAACACTCTCTACGGACTTAGGAGCATCATCATCAAACAAAAAAAGTATCTTATAATCATCCGTATCAACATCATCTTGCTCAAAAAGAGACAAAAGATACTGCACTACTTGGATATTTTTATGTTTTTCTCCTTCAGCCTCATCAACATAAGGATCAAACAGTTTTAAAGATTTTTTTAAAAATTTTTTGCTAACTTCAAAAAGTTGTTCATTCTG
>JAMOOV010000176.1 GCA_027065125.1 Campylobacterales bacterium
ATAAAACCTTTCTCTCTTTGCCTTAACTTTTTGATAACTCTTGCCTTGTAAGCAAGTCTAAAATCCTCATAAGTTTTTTTGTATGAAACTATCTGAGAAAGAGATATACTCAAAAGATAGCTCAAATCCTTTGAAAATGAAAAAAAGTCCACGACATCAACCTTTGCAAAAAACCAAAATACAAAATATGTCAGCAAATAGACCTTTAGATTGATATAGACTATAAACGAAACCAAGGAAACATCTTTGAAAAACGATAAAATAACATATCCTACGGTTATGCTCATATTAAATAAAAATATGGACTTTATAACCTTTTTGTTTAATTTTACGATATCTTTATACGAGACTATCCACAGTAAAACCACTGCAACAAACATCACTCTTATATCTCTTAGCCACAAAAGAGCTAAAAGTGTTATAACAAAAGATACTCTATATAGATTTTTCATTTTTTAGTGTTTTTGATAGGATAAAATACACCCCAAAAAGCAAAGCTATACCCACAATCGCCGAAAGATAATAGCCAACTATATCATTTGTACCGCCAAGAGAATAATTAGGCATCAAAGCCTTTATACCTTTTGTATTTTTTATCCCCTCGGGTATAAATCCAAGTATCTTTTGGTAGTATTCGTTGCCCCACTCTCCCCAAGCATCCGCATCACTGATAAGCCCCAAGGGAGAAAATAGTATCAAAACACATAGAATATAAAAAGCTTTTCGTTTCATACCAAACTTTCCTCCTTTTTTCTAAGATATGAGTAGGCTATGGTGGTAAAGATACCCTCCGCTACTCCGAAAAACAGCATATGAGAACCCACAAGTGCTACAAAAGCCGTCTTTAAATCAAACGGAAAATACAAAGGGTGTCCCCCTTTAGTCCAAAAAAGAGGTTGGATGCCAAGCAAAAAGGCTGTTAGCACCGAAGAGCTTACTATGCCTACCCACCCTGCAAAAAATGGTGCAAACTTATACTTTTTTAAAAGATTGTAAGCATAATATCCGGCGAATGAACCAACAAAAGCCATAGATAAAGCATTTGAGGCAAGAGTCGATACCCCGCCGTCACCAAAAACCAAAGCTTGGATAAGTAGCACTAAAGAGACTGATATAAAACCTATCCAAGGGTTAAACAGTATGGCTATCAG
>JAMOOV010000177.1 GCA_027065125.1 Campylobacterales bacterium
GACGATTTGCCATTGCAAACAAGCATTTATATCATTGTCGAGGAGAGAGTCGAAAGACCGTCACCACCAAAAACTATTTTTTAGTCAAGGTGCGTTAATTTGAAAAAGGATTGTAAATGGTTTTTGTATTAAGCAGAAACAAAACCCCTTTAGCCCCCACTCGTGAGGCTAAAGCTAGAATTTTATTAAAAGAGGGAAAAGCTGTTGTTCACAAAGTTTACCCATTCACAATACGATTAAAAGAGAATAAAAAGTGCAAAAAAAACTTTGAGATAAAGTTTGATGTTGGAGCATCAGTTACAGGTGTAGCTATTGTAGATGCTATAAAGTGTTTTTTCTTCGCCGAGATAGTACATCGAGGAAAAGTCATTAAAAAAGCAATGGATTCAAGAAGAGCTGTAAGAAGAGGCAGACGAAACAGAAAAACAAGATATAGAGAGCCAAGATTTGATAATAGAACGAGACCTGAAGGTTGGTTAGCACCAAGTGTTAAATCAAGAGCAGATAATCTGATTAATTTTGCAAAAAAGTATGCAAAACTGATACCTATGAATTCTGTAACAGTAGAGAGAGTCTCATTTGATACTAGCTCTATGACAAATGGAGAAAAATTATATGGATTAGAGTATCAAAATGGCGATTTAAAAGATACTAAACTAAGAGATTTTATATTTCAAAAAAATAACTCAAATTGTGTTTATTGTGGAAGTAGAGGAGAAGAGATAGAACATATTGTTCCTAAATCTAAGTGTGGAACTAACTCCATACAGAATTTAACTCTATCATGTAGAAAATGTAATATCAAAAAAGGAAATTTAACTCTAAAAGCATTTGGCAGAAAAATAGGAAAAAATTTATCACATATTGAACCTAAAAAAACACCAAAACACGCATCAATTATTCAAAGTGCTAGAAACTATACCCTTAAAGAGTTAGCCAAATATTTTAAGGTAACAACAGGCGAAGGGTGGGAAACTTATACGAATCGAAAAGAGTTAAATCTTCCAAAACAGCACTATTATGATGCAATGTGCATTGGAGAAAACTACAAATATAAAATAGTAACAGATAAGATTTTAGAGGTTAAAGCCCAAGGAAGAGGAAGCAGACAGATGTGTCGAATGGATAGGTTTGGATTTCCAAG
>JAMOOV010000178.1 GCA_027065125.1 Campylobacterales bacterium
CGACTAAAATTGATAGATACTTTGATAAAATGAAAATGCAAACAGCAAATAAAAAACTTGATGAACATCTTCAAAAATATCAAAACAAATACATGAATCAAGTTCAAAACATTACTAAAGATGAAAAAAACAAAATCGTAGATGCAAAACTTACAAAATTAGCTGATACTTTTTTAAATCAGAATCCAGAACTAAAAACAGATATGGATTTAGAATTAAATCATAAGCACAAAGCAAAAGCAGATGAGTATTTTAAACAAGCAGCAGCGCAAGGTTTTAGTTCACGAGATGCCAAAATAGCACTCTACCAAGCAGCAGATAAGTATCTGTTTCAAGAAAGAAGCATGGAATTATATGAAAGCAAAAATCGTATAAGTGATTTAGAGCGTGAAATACAGCAACTAAAGAGACAGCAGTCTATGAAAAATGAGACACTTGAAGATTTTAAAACACTCTCAACAGGTGTAGATGCAGTCAAAGCCATTGATTTATTAGCACAAAACAAAGAGTATCAAAATCTATCACCAAAAGAGCAGGTAGCGTTTGAAAATCAAACTATTTTTAAGCAAGAACCAGTGCAGGACAGAGCCAAAGAGCTAGAAGCAATAGCAAAAGAGTTACAACAACCACAGCAAAGCAAAATCTTATCTTTTACAAAAGAAGAATTAAATAATGAGTGGAAAGTAGCTCAAGCTAAAAATCGCTCAAGTGAAATCCCAAGTTCAAAATTTATGAACCTTAGTGCCATTAAATTTAATGGTGTTTCAAAATCAAAACTTAAAGAATATTCAAAACAAATGGATGAGATGAGAGAAAAGGGTAAAAATGCACCAAGTAAAGAAAAAATTGATGAGTTTATACAGGGTACTATGAACAATGCAAAAAAACTTCAAGAATTTGGGTACCTAAAAAAAGTAGAAAAAGGTGAGTATAAATTTGTTGATGAAAAAAGCAAAAATGTACTTTATACTCAACTCAAGAACAACGAACAAGTAATTGATATAAAAAGCCGTTTACAGGACTTATCAAGTGAAAAGAGCTTTGATAAACTCATTAAATCTGATGGAAGTATAGATGTTGAAAAAGTAGCACTCTATGCCTCAAAACTCTCTCAAATTGCAGAACTTGCCG
>JAMOOV010000179.1 GCA_027065125.1 Campylobacterales bacterium
TCAAATCTATAATCATGAAAAAAAGATCTAAAATTTTTATATCCATTTTTATCCATAATTTTTTCAAGCTTTGGTTTAAGTATATGATATCTTTTTAAATCCAAACTAATCCCTGTTCTTCTATATATAACATCTGCTAGTTTTTTATAATCTGCTTCATTTATCATTATATATCACCTTTTATTCTCTTGATTGCCATATCTATCCCAAAGCTGACATATTCATCATTTCTTTCTTTTTTTATTGCCTCTAAAAGAGCTATATCATCTTTATTTCCAATCTCTCCTAGATAATCAACCGCTGTCATAAGAGCATTTATATCCTCTTCTTTTACTATGAAGTGCCTTAGCATGTCTATACTGTCTTCATATCTTACATCACCTAGAATATTTATAGCAAAAATTCTTATATCTTTATCTTCGTTTTCCATAAGTTTTTTTACAAATTCTTTTGCTTCTTGTCCATAATCTTGTAAAAAGGAGATAACTGCATTTCTAAGATATGCATTGTCGCTTTTTAACATTTTAAACATTGCTTCAAAATCTTTATCTCTTTTTGGCTTTACTTTAAAAGAAAAAAAAGCCGCATCTATATATTTGTTATCTTCGGTTCTGTTTTCTTTGAAAAGTTTTGAAAGCATCTCTAAAACATAATATATCTCTTTATGCTCAGTTATATATCTGATTGCCTCCAATTTTTCATTGGCATTGGCATTTGAATCTTCAAATACTTTTTGTGCCTCCAAAAAAGTATCAAATTTTCTTATATCTTCCTCTTTAAAATCACTTTTTTTAAAAGCCATCAGTTTCTCCCATATATTAAAATTTCATCTACTATCTTTGGAAATGGAAGCTGTTTTTCAACCCCACCCCTTTCGTAAGCCATCTTTGGCATGCCATAAACCACAGCAGTTTCAGGTGATTCACCTATGGTATAAGCTCCTCTTTCTCTAAGCTCAACCATTCCGTCAGCTCCGTCATCTCCAATCCCTGTCAATTCAACTGCCAAAATACTTTTAGGGTTAAATACCTTTGCAGCTGAAAAAAACATTTCATCTACTGACGGACAAAAAAAGTGTTGCATTGTATTGGGAACCAATTTGACAAACAATTCACCAGTTAA
>JAMOOV010000180.1 GCA_027065125.1 Campylobacterales bacterium
TTTAACAGGAAATTCAAATCAACTTCTTGATAAATTTGTAAATGACAAACCCATTCAAGATTCTAACAAAGATGAAGATTTTGAAAAGATATTTGCTCAAAATAGAGAAAAGCTTGATGAATTTTTAAAAGTAGGAAACGATAAACTTTCAAATTACCGTGAAAAAGTTAGTCAAGATGATATTTAAATTGACATAATATCAAATATCTGCAAAACCTATTTTATTTAAACCATTAAAAAAATTGCTCAATCTGCTCTATTAGCAACTTCGGATCATTAATTCTATTGACTCTATCTCTAAAACACGATGCATTTGGAAAGTTTTTTGAATAAAGATGTAAATGTTTTCTAAATATACCGATAGCTTTATCACCATAAAAATCCAACATAGCTTTAAAATGAGCCATAACAATCTCTTTTATAGTCTCTTTTTCAACTCTCTCAAGAGCATTTTTTATCTGATAAAATATCCAAGGATTTCCTATAGAGCCTCTTCCTATCATCACTCCTTGTGCATTTGTAATCTTTTTTACATTTTTATATGTTGAGTAGTCTATGATATTTCCATTAGCTATAAGGGGTATAGTAATAATCTCTTTAGCTTCTCTAACCGCATCATAATCTATCCTATCACTCCTATACCCATCACTTCTCGTTCTAGCATGAAAAGTTACAAAATCAGCCCCACTCTCTTCACAAACTCTTGCTATCTCTTTGGGTATTTTTTTATCAAAACCCAATCTTGACTTAACAGAAGTGTATTTTTTATTGGAGTGTTTTTTTATAGTTTCTATAAGTTCAGACATTTTAGGCAAATCTTTAAGCAAAGCACTACCTGCACCCTGTCGCACAACCTTGGGTACAGGGCAACCGCAGTTGAGATCTATGCCATCAATTCCCTCTATATCATTTAGCTTTATAACTGCTTTTTTAATGATCTCTTTATCGCTTCCGGCAATTTGCACTATATAAGGTATTTCATTTGGAGATTTTTGTATCATCTTGAGAGTTTTTTTAGAATCGTAAACAAGAGCATTTGAGCTTATCATTTCACTAACCGTCACATCCGCTCCGAACTCTTTGACCAGTTTGCGAAAAGGCAGGTCGGTATAACCTGCCAATGGAGCAAGAAAAAGTAAATTTTCTTGTTGAAAGTTAATCATACATCAAAAAATAGATCTATATCGAAGTTTTTACCACTATCTCTTAAAAAGAGAAAATATTTAAATTTTTCATACTCATTCTTGGCTGAATTTTCCAAAACTTCTCTTACTTTATCTATCATTTGATATTCAAATAGTATATAAAGATAAGCTTGAGTGGCAGAATCATTTTCACTGGATAGTTTTTCATATATAGATATAAGTAACTCCGGACTTAAAGTCTGTTTTAATTTTTTTGCAAATTGTATATATTCTCTTTTTGAACATTTAAAGCTTTTCAATAATTCCAAAATATCACCACTCTCCATACTAAAGAAATCATCAGAATCTATAATTCTATCCAATAATTTTTCAAACATTTTTTTATCTATCTTAAAACCCTGTTTTTTTATATTTGAATATGTCGTATATGATGCATAAACTTCAAAAGCTTTTTTACAAACTTCATCCTCTTTATTTTTACATCCACTTAAAATTTCTTCAGCATATTTCTTATCTTCTGTCAATTTATTTAAAATATTTTTTTTCATAAAATAGTTATCTTTTGGAAGTTTATACTTTTTAAGATTGACACTTTCACCTTTTTCAACCCTTTTCAAATCCAAAATTGTATTTTTAATCTCTTCATCCTCAATATCATCAGGATCTTTTGTGGCATCAAATTTAAAATGCTTCAATATTTTAACAGGTAATTTATACCATGTGGTTTTGAAATTATTATTGCTATCAAGTCCAAGTATCCTAAGCTTTGCATACTGTAAAAAAGTTTTATAATCTTTTTGAAGATTTCTCTGTATAAAGTATCCTTTAACACTATAAAACACCATATGCAAAATTGATGCAATAGTTATCAATAAAGCAGGCAATATAACCCATACAGCTATAGGCAAAGTTAATGGAATCCCAAAAGCAGTTAAAGTATAAGTATCCCCGTTAAAACTATAGATATATGCACCTACCACAACTAAAAAAATCAATGAAAAAACAGTATATTTTTTAATACCCATTGTCAAACCTCTCTTATTGCTTATTTTGTTTTTCTACTATTTCCCTGCATACTATACAATATTTTGCATGAGGTTTTACTTTCAATCTCTGAAAAGAGATCTTTTCCTCACACATTTCACATATGCCGTATCTTCCATCTTTTATCTTACTTTTTGCATACTCAATCTCTTTAAGCTCTATAGCTTGTTGTTTATTTATAGCATGTTTTGTTAATTTATCTAAATTCACTGATGCATGATCAGCATCATCAGAAAGTTGAGTTCCTTGCAACTCTTGCATATCTTTTAATGTATTATTTATATTATTTTGAATTTGCTCTTTCCTCTCATCAAGCAAATTCTCGAAAAACTTTAAATCACTCTCTTTCACTAATTACTCCTATCTAAAAAATTAAAAATTAAAAATTAATCTCTAATTCTTAACTCTTAATTCTATTTATGATAAGGATGTTTATTTACTATCGTCAATACCCTATATATCTGCTCAAAAAGCATTATTTTCGCTATTTTATGAGAAGTTGTCATTTTGCTAAGAGATACCAATATATCCGCTTTTTTCAAAAACTCCTCTTCAAATCCAAAAGCTCCTCCTATAAAAAATCTTATATCTTGATTTATTTCAAATACTTCACTAAACTCCTTGCTATCAAACTGTTTTCCCCTTTCATGCAAAAATATATTGAAGCCACCTTTTAAATGTTTTTCAAAAGCATCGCTATAACTTTTTTTAGCAGTTATAGCATCTTTCTTTTGAGCCATAGATATCTTTTTATTAAATAGTTCAATACTTTTTATTTTTGCATATCTGCTTATCATCTTTTTATAATTTTCCAAGATAGACAAATACTCATCTTTTGTATCTTTTTCTATCGAAACTACCGTTATATTATGCAATTTTTCTCTTATCTTTATTAAAAAATTCTAAAAAATCTCCAATCGTTTTTTTCAACTCGTTTCTTTGAACTATCATATCTATCAAGCCATGTTCAAGTAAAAATTCCGACCTTTGAAAACCCTCAGGCAAATCAGCCCCTATGGTTTGCTTTATAACTCTTTGCCCCGCAAAACCTATCAAAGCTCCGGGTTCAGCCATGATAACATCTCCGAGCCAAGCAAAAGAGGCACTTACTCCTCCCATAGTCGGATCAGTCAAAACAGAAATATAAGCCAATCCCGCATCATCTAGCTTTGCCAAAGCTGCGGAAGTTTTAGACATTTGCAAAAGCGAAAAAGTACTCTCTTGCATTCTAGCCCCACCGCTTGCACTGACTATGATAAGAGGAGTCTTTTTCTCCAAAGCTCTATTTACCGCTCTAACTATCTTTTCTCCCTCTACAGAGCCTAAGCTTCCACCCATAAATGAAAAGTCAAACACGACAAGCTGAGTATCTATACCATTTATCTTACACTCTCCGCTGATTGCCGAAGACTTTCTACCTGTTTTTGCAAAATTTTCTTCAACTCTCTTTTTGTAAGACTTTTTATCAACAAAGCCAAGAGGATCATTTGGCTCCAAATCAGCATCAAACTCTACAAAAGTATCCTCATCAGCTAATATTTTTATCCTTTTATCTGCCGATATCCTCATATGAAAATTACACTTAGGACATACATTAAGAAGATTTTCCACCTCTTTATAATACATCAAAGAGTTACAAGATTTACATTTTACCCAATGGCTGGGAGCTTCATTTTTCTCAGGCTGTTGTCTTCTAATTTTACTGAAAATATTACCGAAATTCATTTTTTACCCTCTACAATTTTTACCAATTTCAAAAACATATCTTTCTCTTTAGAAATTATAAGAAAATCATCTCTTTCGTATATAGATAAATCTTCACACATATAAAGACCGGCACACACATCATATTCTCTCGCCTTGCCCTCGAACATAACAAATTTTACATCATGAGCATAAGCCAAAGAGAGTGCAACTGCACCAGGACTTCTATATTTTATCTTTTTTTCATTCAAAATATATATAAACTCTTTTGAAGCATAAGCTCGTTCATAGATACCTATTGTAGCATGATTATTTATTGTAACTTCTGAAAAATTAAGTTTATCTATTTTTGCTCTTTTAAGCCCATCATCATTTTTTACAAAAATATCCCCATTTGCAAAGTTAACAACAATGGCATCTTTTACCTTACCATCTTTTTTTCTTGCTACGGAACTACCAAAATAGGGTAAACCGGAAATAATATTTTCACTTCCGTCGATAGGATCGATGATGATCTCATCCTCTCCCTCACCACATTCTCCACACTCTTCAGATATAATTTTGCCAAATTTTGACAAATGTTTTATAAATATCTTTTCAGACTCAATATCTACAACTTTACTCATATCTCCGCCGGCTCCGACATTGACATCATCAAAGATCCTGCTATCGCTCTTATCAAGAAATTTTAAAATCTTTCTGTTTACCGCTATAACAGAATCTACAAAATCCATCTTAAGACTTTAAAGACTTTATGATGCTATGAGCCGCCTCTTTTCCATCGTTAGCAGCTCTTACAACAAGATCGGCACCTCTATAACAATCTCCTCCGCTATAAATACCTTTTTTGCTTGTTTCATAATTTTCATCAACTATTATACCTCCCCATTTATTGACTTCTATTCCATTTTCGGCTAAAAATGAAGGAACTTCAGGATCAAAACCTAAAGAAAATATAACAATATCAGCTTCTACTCTAAAATTACTACCTTTTAAAACTTCTACTTTTTGTCTTCCGGAGCTGTCCTTTTCTCCAAGCTTCGTTTTTTTCATTTCGATAGCTATCACTTTACCGTCGCTGTTTACAACCACCTCTTTAGGAGTTGCATTAAAAACAAAAATGGCACCCTCGTCATAAGCATTTTTAATCTCTTTTTTAGATCCCGGCATATTTGTCCTATCTCTTCTATATAAACATTTTGCACTCTTAGCACCCTCTCTTATAGCGGTTCTGACACAATCCATTGCCGTATCTCCACCACCGATAACAACAACATTTTTATCTCTTACATCATATTTTTTATCATACTCTTCGCCAAAAAGTTTCTTTTGGATATTGACAAGAAAATCAAGTGCAAGCATAGTGCCTTCGGCATCTTCATTTTTAATATTGGCTCTTTTTGCTTTTTGAGCACCTATTCCGATAAAAATACCATCACAATTTTTAGCAATTTCAGAAAATGTAATATCCTTACCAACTTCACAATCTGTTTTCAAATTCAACCCTGCTTCTTTAAGCCACTCATATCTTCTCTCTACAACTTTTTTATTTAGTTTAAAATTGGGTATTCCATAAGTCAGCAATCCTCCGGGCTTTGAAGCCTTTTCATACATATCTACACCAAAACCGGCTCTTAGAAGATAGGTAGCCACACTCATACTTGCAGGACCCGAACCTATAACGGCTATCTTTTTATCACTCTTAACTCCCGGAAAATTAGGCTTTAAACCATGCTTAAAACCGTTTTCGCTAATAAAGGTTTCGATAGCTCCTATGGTTATAGCTCCAAATCCATCTTTATTTAGTGTGCAAGCACCTTCACACAGTCTATCATGAGGACAAATTCTACCAGTAATTTCCGGAAAAGGATTGGTTTCATTTGAAAGTCTAAATGCCAAATCTTTATCCAAATTCGCTATAGATTTTAACCAAAACGGAATGTAGTTGTGAAGAGGACATTTATTGTGACAATACGGATCTCCACATTGGATACATCTCTCCGCTTGAGTAGCCGCATCATTTGTTTTAAAAAGCTCATATATCTCTTTATAATCTTTTATTCTTTCATTTGAACCTCTTCTTATAGGATCTATTCTTTCAAGTTCAGTAAAATTTTGCATATCAATCTCCCTCATCCGGATTTAGTGGAATTTTCGTTAAGTCTTTAGGTCTTACCATCCAAAACTCTCTTACTTCATGTCTATAGTTTTCAAGTATATACTTTGCTCTTTCGCTTTCCGTTTCATTTATATAATCCCTCAAAAGCTTTTTCAAAAAGTGCTTAGCCTCATCCATCTCATCGCTATCTATTCTTCTAACCACCACAAGCTCTTGATTCAATCTATCTATAAATCCTCTATCTTTATCATAAACGAAAGCTACACCTCCGGTCATACCTGCCCCAAAATTGACTCCTGTATTTCCAAGTATCACGGCAACTCCACCAGTCATATATTCACAAGCATGATCTCCTGTACCTTCGACTATGGCAGTAGCTCCGGAATTTCTTACACAAAATCTCTCTCCGACACTACCTACTGCATAGAATTTTCCTCCGGTTGCTCCGTATAGACATGCATTTCCGGCACTCGAAAAGTTATCTCCTTGGTTTTTAGGAGTTATTATGATCTTGCCTCCGTTCATGCCTTTTCCGACATAATCATTTCCAAGTCCATCAAGTTTTAGAGTTATTCCATTTACCAAAAATGCTCCGAAACTTTGCCCCGGAGTACCTTTTAATTTAAATATAATCGAATTTTCACTTAGCCCCTCATTTCCGTAATATTTTGCAATTTCTCCACTTATTAAGACTCCGAAACTTCTATTGATATTGCAAATATTTTCTTTTATAACTATGTGATTATTCGGATTTTGAATAGTTGGATAAACTTGCTTCAATATCTCTTTTTCAAAGAGATTTTTATCTATAGGTTCATTTCTCTCTTTTTGGCAAGTATCTACTCCTTCAACTCTTTTTAGTATGGAACTGAAGTCAAATTTTCTCGCCATTTCATCATCTACAACCTTCAAAAGATCACTTCTTCCGACTATCTCATCTATGGATTTATATCCTAAACTTGCCAATATCTCCCTTACATCTTCAGCAAGAAGAGTAAAGTAATTGATAAGTTTTTCAACAGTTCCCACAAAATGCTCTCTAAGTGTTCCATTTTGAGTTGCTATACCGGTACTACATTTATTTAAATGACATATTCTAAGCATTCTGCATCCTAAAACCGCTAAAGCTCCGCTACCAAAAGCATAACTCTCAGCCCCAAGCATAGCAGCTTTTATGATATCAAGTCCTGTTTTTAAACCTCCATCCGTTTCAAGTCTTATAAATTCTCTTAAATGATTTACTTTTAAAGTATTGTGGGTTTCACTCAATCCTATCTCCCAAGGGTCTCCGGCAAATTTTATAGATGTTAGAGGAGCCGCCCCCGTACCGCCGTCAGCACCGCTTATGATAATCTTATCGGCATAACATTTTGCAACTCCTGCTGCGATAGTACCGACATGAGAAGATGAAACAAGTTTTACCGATATGATAGCATCCGGATTGATTTGCTTAAGGTCAAATATCAACTGAGCCAAATCCTCTATCGAATATATATCGTGATGAGGAGGAGGAGATATAAGTGTTACACCCGGCATCGTATATCTCAAACTTGCTATCAAAGGACTTACTTTATGTCCCGGTAATTGTCCTCCCTCACCGGGTTTAGCACCCTGAGCCAATTTTATCTGTATCTCTTCGGCACTTCTTAGATACTCCGGAGTTACACCAAATCTACCGGAAGCTATCTGTTTTATTTTAGACTTTTGAGGACTCTTAAGTCTTTCTGTTTTCTCTCCGCCCTCTCCAGAGTTTGATTTACCACCTAAGATATTCATAGCCTCCGCCAAAGCCTCATGGGTTTCCGGAGATATAGATCCAAGACTCATAGCTGCTGTCGAAAATCTTTTAAAAATATTCTCTTTAGGTTCGACTTCATCTATACTTATAGGATCTTTATCGCTTTTCAATTCAAAAAAGTCTCTTATTTTTTTGAATTTACTATTTGCTACTTTATTTAGATATTCAAAATCTTCTCTTTTTCCACTTTTTGAAAGTTGATGAATAGCAAAAACAACATCAGGAGAAAATCCATGGAATTCCTCTCCCTTGAGATATTTATAAAATCCTCCCGGTTTTATAGGAAATACTCTATTTCTTTCATTTTGAAGATATGTATCTTTATGGATTTTATTAATCCTCTCTTCTATATCCTCATATCCAAGTCCGGGGATGATACAGGATGAATTTGAAAAACAGTCATTAGCTATCTCTTTGGATAAACCTACTACATCCATCAATGCCGAATTTCTATATGAAGCGATAGTTGATATACCCATCTTTGACATAATTTTCAAAAGTCCAAGATTTAAGGCATTTAAAACATTTTTAAATTTTATCTTAGTTTCATAAGAGGATAATTGTTTATTTTTACACTCCTCAAGAATAGTCGCAAAAAGAAGATAGGGATATACCGCACTCGCTCCATAGGTTATAAGTGTAGCTATCGAATGTGAATCATATGGCTCTGAAGTTACAGTAACTATAGAAACAAGATGCCTAACACCCTCTTCTAAAAGCACTTGATTTACTCTTCCAACTGCCATAAGCATAGGAATAGGCTTTAACTTTTCGTTGATACCTCTATCGCTTAAAATTATTATCCTAATTTTATCTTTTTTAACAGCATCAACTACATCATAAGCCAAATCATTCAAGCTACCTTTTAAATTATCCTCAAAAAGAGTAGAGAAAGTTCTATTTTTATAGTATTTGTCATATCTTGGTTTTTCCGGATCACCGAAAGAGAGCAAAACATCCATTTTTTCTTGCATGAGTATAGGTGTAATTACTTTTAATCTTTTAGCATGAGAACTATCCTCTTCCAGTATATTTCTAATCTCTCCAAAACCGGTATTTAAACTCATAACGATTCTCTCTCTGATAGAGTCTATCGGAGGATTTGTTACTTGAGCAAATTTTTGTTTGAAAAAATCGCTAAAACATCTTTGTTTATCACTAAATGCTGCAAGAGGAGTATCATCTCCCATCGATCCGGTATTCTCTTTTCCTTCGTTCATCATAGGAAATATCACCATATCTTTTGCTTCATAAGTGATATTGGCTATTTTTTGTTTTGAAGTTATATTTTCAAGTTCATAGTCACTAACATCGCTAAAAGGCAGATCGATAAACTCTTGGAGATATACCATATTGGTATTGAGCCATTTTCCGTATGGATTTAAATCTTTTAAATAATTATCTATATCAATATTTTTCAGAACTTTTCCATATTTTAAATCAACTCCTATCATCTCTCCACTTTTTAATTTGCCTCTTTCGATAACATTGTTTTCGTCTATATCGAGTATGCCATATTCACTTGAGATGATAATACGATTATCTTTTGTAATGATATATTTTGCAGGTCTTAAACCGTTTCTATCCAAAATACATCCTATATGTCGCCCATCTGTCAAACTAACAGCCGCAGGTCCATCCCAAGCTTCAAAGCAGGTACTCATATACTCATAAAAAGCCCTCATATTAGAGTCCATATAAGGAGCATTTTGCCAAGCTTCAGGTATCAAAACTCTTGCTGCTTTAAAAAAGTCCATACCATTTGCTAAAAGAAATTCGAACATATGATCCAAACTTGCACTATCGCTAACTTCATTGCTTGTTATAGGAAATAGTTTTTTTAACTCTTTATCGGTAAATACAGAGCTTTTCATATATTCACTTTTTGCCAACAAGTTAAATCTATTTGCCGATATAGAATTTATCTCTCCGTTGTGAGCCAAAGTTCTAAAAGGTTGTGCTAATTTCCATTGAGGAAGTGTATTTGTGGAAAATCTTTGATGAAATAGTGCAAAAGTGATTTTAAAATCTTTATCACTCAAATCCGGATAAAATTGTTTTATATGAGTTGGCATTACCAACCCTTTATATGAAAGTGTCTTGTCTGAAAAAGAGCATACATAAAACTCATCATAATCCGACATCTTTCTCTCTATCTCTCTTCTTGCAAGATAGATAGAGGTTGAAAATCTTCTCGTAGCTGAGATTGAATTTGGTGTTACAAAAACTTGAACTATCTTAGGCAAAGATTTTAGAGCAAATTCGCCAAGAGCCTTTGTATTTGTCGGAACATCTCTATAAAAAAGCACCTTGAGATCATTTCTATCGCATATATCATCAATGATATCTTTTTGTTTATCATCCTGCATAAACATCATAGCTACAGCAAATTGCTTTGGCAAATCATAACCAAGCTCATTTGCTACTTTTCGCATAAAAATTTTCGGCATACTAAACAAAAGCCCACTTCCATCCCCACTTTTACCATCAGCCGCAACTGCACCTCTGTGCATCATTCTCTCCAATGCTGTAATGGCATCCTCTACATTTTCATGGGTAGCTTTATTGTCAATATTTGCCAAAAGTCCAAAGCCGCAATTATCCTTAAAATTCATATATTCGTTCATACACAACCTTTCCACTCATGACCTTACGGTATTAAAATTTGTTGATTATATCTAATATATGGTAAAAATTTGATAAAAGTGTTAATCTATGCTACAATATCCTTATGCAAGGATATATAATAAACACTTCAAAAGTTAAAGAAGAAGATCTTTTAGTAACTATTTTAAACCAAAAAAGAGTAAAAACACTATATAGATTTTATGGAGCAAGACACTCTCATATACAACTCGGATACAAGATAGACTATGAAGCTCATCCGACAAACAGAGAGAACTTTTTTCAACTAAGAAGTGTATCTCATTTGCCTTTTAAATGGATTCTGGAAAGGGAAAAATTTTATATCTGGCAACAATTTTTAAAACTTTTATATAATCATTTAAGAGATATTAACGAGATAGAAAGTTTTTATTATGATTTACTTGAAAATATGAGCATATACCTTGAAAAAGGCAATCCAAAAAGAATAGCAGTAGAATCTTATACTAAAATCTTAAATTACGAAGGCAGAGTACATAAAGATTTTACCTGTTTTATTTGCGGAAATATCATAAAAAACAAAGTTATACTCACAAGAGCTTTTTTACCGGCTTGCCAAAATTGCATCAATAAAAAAGGTTTTGACAAAAAGAAAATTTTAACACTTTTAGATATGTATAACTCCATACTACTTGATGATGAAGAAGTAGAGGAGTTGTATGCTATCTTGTTAGAAGGATTTTAACCCAATTATCTAACGGAGGTTTTAATAAAACCTTTACCGTCGCTTGCCCAATCTCTAAGTATATTTATCTCTTTATCGGTCAATTTTGCATTTGGATGTAATAAAACATACTGAGGCAAAGGCATAGGCCCCATTATAGTTCTATAGATACCTTTTTTAAGTTTATCTTTTCTTTTTTGAGAATAGTTGTTCCAAGTGCTAAAATTAAGAGCTTTTCTCCCTTCAACAACATCGTCTATAATACTCCAGGAAGCCGGGGCTACACTACTCCACCAAGGCCATTTTGTTTCATTGGAGTGACAATCATAACACGATTTTTTAAAAATATTTGCCACTTTCGTAGGAACTTTTATCTCAAGTTTTTTATCAACAGGAGGATTTGATTTGTCGCTAAAAGGTATAAATTGAAAAACAACAAAAACCAAAACAAAAACCGCCATAACTCTTAAAAATGTTCCCACTCTAATCTCCTAATTGTATTATTTTATTACTACACCATTTTGCCAACTCTTTATCATGGGTAATTAACAAAATACCCACTTTATCAAGATACTTGATCAATAGTTTCATGGTATCTAATTGCACTATATTATCCAATGCACTTGTCGGCTCGTCGGCAAGAATTATATCACTTTTCATTAAAAGTACCCTTAAAATGCTACATCTTTGTAACTGTCCTCCACTTAATTGATGAGGCAGTTTTTCCAAAAGTTCTCTACTGATATCTAAATCCTTAAGATATTGTTCCATGTCATCGACAGATGCTACATCTTCTATCTGATTTATTATAGAGTATGAAGGGTGAAACGAAGAATATGGATCTTGAAAGATCTGAGAAACCTTTTTTGCCTTAATGGTACCTTTTTGTGGCTTTATCTCATTGCATATCAATGAAAAGAGTGTTGTTTTACCTATGCCACTTCTACCAACTATAGACACTATCTCTCCTCTTTTAAGCTTTAAATTAAAATCTTGAAAAAGAGGCTTTTTTTTGTCATATCCAAAAGTTAAATTTTCTATCTCTAAAAGATACTCTTCACTCATTCTCTGATTTGACCATTCCCATATATTTTATATTTATATGTCGTTAAGTCATTTATACCCATAGGGCCTCTTGAATGCAGTTTACTGGTACTTATACCTACCTCAGCACCAAATCCAAACTCTCCTCCGTCAGTAAATCTCGTACTTGCATTTACATACACACAAGATGAATCAACTCTATTTAAAAACTCTTCCGCAACAGTATAATTCTGTGTAATTATTGATTCTGAGTGATTGGAACTGTATTTCTGTATATGTTCTATTGCTTCATCCAATCCGTCAACCACTTTTATAGACAAAATATTGTCAAGATATTCGGTATCAAAATCCTTCTCCGTCGCTTTTTTAATATCTATAACCTCACAACATTCAGAACAACCTCTTAACTTCGTGCCATGCTCATCAAATCTCTCTTTTAAAAGAGGTAAAATTTCTTTATAAATTTCTTTATCTACCAAAAGAGTTTCCATAGCATTGCAAACTCCGGGTCTTTGTACCTTTGCATTTACAGATATATTAACAGCTTTATCAAAATCCGCATCTTTGTCTATATATGTATGACAAAGTCCTTTATCATGCTTTATGACCGGCACAGTTGAATTTGATGATATATACTTGATAAGAGCCTCGCCACCTCTTGGTATGATAAGATCTACATATTTATCCATCTTTATAAGTTTAGAAACACCCTCTCTTGAATAATCCGGTAAAAGCATTATCGCCTCCATAGGCAAATCATGCTCTTTTAGAACTTGCTCTAAAATTTTGGCTATAGCTTCATTACTATGTTTTGCCTCTTTACCACCCTTTAAAATACATACATTTCCACTCTTAAAACATAGTGCCGCCGTATCACTTGTAACATTTGGACGACTTTCGTATATAACACCTATAACTCCTATGGGTATGGAAACTTTTTCTATTTTTAGATTATCTTTATTGATCCATCCTTCCAAAACTCTACCTACCGGCTCTTTTAAAGAAGCAATTTCTCTTATACCTTTTGACATAGATTTTATCCTATTTTCATCAAGAAAGAGTCTGTCAAGTAAAGATTGCATTAGCCCATCTTTCCTGCCGACGGTCATATCTTTGGCATTTGCCGATAATATATCTTGAAAATTTTTCTCCAAACTATCCGCCATCGCTAAGAGTATTTGATTTTTTATCTTTGGAGATAGTGTGGATATCACCCTACTTGCCTCTTTTGCTTTTCTTAAAAAATTTTCCATATTTCTATTCTCCTTTTATATCATATATTTTTCCATATATCTCTTTGTTGAAGTATAAAGAAGACTCATCTTTAACAATTGTTTTATATGCAGGATCAAATAGTATCAAGTCTGCCATATTGCCCTCTTTTATTTCATTATCAAAGCCCAATATTTTAGCCGGTGTTATACAAGTCATATTTACAAAATCACAAAATGATACAATATCCTCTTTAATCAAGTAGCTATACCCGAGTTTTAATGTCATTTCCAAAGATTCAACACCATCTCTTGCCTCTTCAAAAGCAACATCTTTGTAAATGTATGATTTTGGGGAGTGAGATGATGTAATAACATCAATATCTCCTTTTTTTAACCGCTCTATCATTTTCAATCTTTCACTCTCTTCTCTTAGTGGAGATATAAGTTTTGCTTTAGTATTAAAATCATCACAAGCCGTTTCATTAAGCAAAAGATTATGTATAGGAACTTCGGTATAAACTTTTTTATTTGTTTTCTTAACTGCTCTTAATATCTGTATGGATTTTGATGTTGAAATACCTTGAAAAAGAACCTCCACATCAAAAAATGTAGCCAACTCGACTATCTTTGATACTTCGCTTATCTCCGCTATTTTAGAGATACCCGGAAGCCCCAGTTGAAAAGAGAGTTCACCTTCGTTTACAACACCTCTATTTTTTATACTGCTATCTTCGCAAAAACAAAATATTGGAACTTTTTTCATATCGGCATACTGCATAACTCTCACAAGCAAATTACCATCTATATCTGATCTTGAATATATAACTTCAGCACCCCTGTTTAAAAATGTAGCCAAGTTATTCAATCTTTTCTCTTTACCTACCGAATTTACAGATATAGTTACTTTTACATCATCCTTTTTACTATTTATCGTACCGTTTAAAAGTTCAAGTTGAGTGGAGTTTTCGATTCTGGGAGTAAAATCGTCTATCAAAACAAACCTACCGACTCCTGCAATTTTTGCTATTTGCAATAAATCATTAAGATTTTTTTCATTTAATGTATCATCAAGAAGTCTTACATTAGTATCTACAAGTTTCGGCAACAGATATTTCGAATTGGCATTTACAATCTTTTCATCTTTAAAAGGCTTTATATCCACATCTATCTTTTTTATAACATCTTCTTCTACCCTCAAATCACCTTGAAACACAGAGTCTTTCAGTACGATATTTGCACTTTTAATAAGCATTTTATATCCTATAAAATTTTTAAAATATATCTTGTACTATACCAAGTTTTTACTTATCTATTGCAAAATTCTTTTTATATGTTCTAAAAATTTATCCGAATCTATATAGCCCACGATTTTTTCATCTTTCATCTCATTGTGGTTTTTATCAAAAAATATCATAACCGGAGGTCCAAATACTTTGTACTTTTTCATCAACTCTTTATCCTCTTTTGAGTTTTTAGTTACATCAACTCTAACAAGAGTAAAATTTTTAAAAACACTCTTTACTCTCGGATCGCTAAAAGTATTATGCTCCAACTCTTTACAACTAACACACCAATTTGCCGAAAAATCAACTATAACTGGTTTTGTAGAACTATTTATCACTTTTTCCAACTGATTGATATTATTTATTTTGATAAAATCATTTTCACCTGCAGGAATGCTACTACTATTTACATATCTTATGCTTTTTAAATTTTCAAGAGGAGAAAGTGGATTTGTATTGCCAAGAATTGCTCCTACAAAAAGAATTATACCGTATATCAACAAAAACAAACCTATCGCTTTGGACATTTTTGCGATACCTTTAGTACCCTCTCTTATAGGCTCCAAAGCTCCAAGATAAACCGATGAACCTATCAGCAACATAGCCCAAAGTAACATAGTGATTTGTGCAGGAATTACTCTTGAAAGCATATATACGGCAACCCCAAGCATAACAACTCCAAAAACTTTGGAAACATTTTCCATCCAGCCTCCCGGTTTAGGCATAAATTTACCGGCTCCCAAACCTATAAGAAGAAGAGGCATCCCCATACCAAGACTCATCACAAACAGAGCCAAACCTCCGAGCAAAGCATCTCCGGTTTGTCCTATATAAACTAAAGCCCCGGCTAAAGGAGCTGCGACACAAGGTCCAACTATCAAGGCTGACAAAAAACCCATGATAGCAACACTCCATACTCCTTTACCCTGAGCTTTATCGCTTGTTTTACTTATTTTTGCTTGAAAAGAACTTGGTAATTGCAATTCATAATATCCAAACATAGAAAATGCTAAAGCTACAAATATCGCTGAAAATCCCGCTATCACCCAAGGATTTTGCAAAACTATCTGGATATTTGCACCAAACAATCCTGCCAAAACACCCGCTATTGTATATGCTACAGACATAGACAAAACATATATAATCGATAAAAAGAATCCTCTTTTTGCATTCATATTCTCTTTTGATTGTGAAACGATGATGGATGAGAGTATCGGAATCATAGGAAAAATACAAGGAGTTAAAGATAAAAGCAGTCCAAAGCCAAAAAATGTTACAAGTATCATCCAAATACTACTCTTTGCCAAAGTTTGAGCTATTTTACTCTCTTTTGAAACACTCTTTTGAATCTTTTTAATCTGTTTTTTGGAAGTAGGCATTTGTGGCAATTTCCACTTTATTTTACCGACATTTGCGATTTTGGTACTTTGATTTTCAATTTCTCTTTTATCATTTTTTATATCAAAATTAAATATCTTTTCCATAGGAGAATAGCAAAGTCCAAGCTTGGAACAACCTTGAAACTGGACTTTTAATTTTATTTTTTTTACATTTTCTCCCACTTTTTGTTTTATTAAAGAGATGGGAATATCTATTTTTACATCATTTAAATAAATTATAAATTCATGATATTTTATAGGCTTAGGAAAAGATATATCTTCATTTAAAGATATTTTTTTAGGTTGAATTATGGATAGTTTGAGTTTATCTTTATATATATATATCTTATCCCCAAGTTTTATATATACTTGGATCTTATCTTTTGTTATCTTTGCATTGGACTTAAATGCCTGTTTGGACATCAAAACCTCATCCTGCATGGCTCCATAAGAACTACTTATCAATATACCTATAAAAACAAATAAGACAATAACTCTTTTCATTTGCAACCTTTTATTATAATCAATAAGACCATTACACTCTTACCAAATACTTTTAATACTATAATTATTCGTATATATTATTCTATCATCTATAAATATAAATATTTTTGAAATTAGTTATTTTTTCTGAAGACATTATACAATAGAAATAGCTTCGAACATATATTTTTCTATATCCTCTTTTTTATATTTAAAATCAAAAAATATTTCAAAGGCTAAAATAGCTTGAAAGATAAGCATATCTTTTCCATCTTTTACGGAAAGATTATTTTTTTTAGCCAATTTCAAAAATGGGGTTTGCTTATTATAGATAATATCTATGGCATATTTTGAATTTGCAAAAATTTTTAATAATATTTTTTCATCTATGGGAAAAATTTCATCTTTTAAACCCGCTGAAGTGGTATTGATAATCATATCAAAATCATATTTGTTGAAATTGTCCCAACTATATGTAACAAAACCCTCTTTTTCAAAATATTTTAATCTATGTTTACTTCTGTTGAGTATTGTGATATTGTAAGATTTTTTTCTAAGATATATGGAAATAGCTCTTGCAGTACCTCCAGCTCCTATTATTAAAATCTTTTTTATATCTTTTATATCTTTTATTGTTTCGTAAAATCCGGGAGCATCCGTGTTGTATCCAAAAAGTTTGCCCTTTTTTTTGATAATTGTATTAACCGCTTTGATATCTTTAGCTATTCCGCAAATCTCATCACATGTTCTATATGCATCCTCTTTAAACGGAACAGTTATATTTGCACCGGTTATATTCAAGTCAAAAAACTTTTCTCTTATTTTTGCTCCATCATTAAGTTTTATTCTTGTATAACAGGCATCAATGTCAAGAGATTTGATAGTGTAATTGTGTATAAGCGGAGATATAGAGTGAGATACCGGATTGCCAAATATATTGAAAAGTTTATTCACTTAAATCATCCATTGAACTCATTAAAGCTTGGAGTTTATTTTGTACTTCAAGATATTCAAGTTCTTTTTTACTATCGGCTACTATGCCGGCACCTGCTTGAAATATTATTTTTTCATCATCAAGATATGAAGTTCTTATAGCTATAGCACTATCTAAATTACCGTCAAAACCAAAATATCCGATAACTCCACTATAATAACTTCTTTTCAAACCTTCAAACTCAGCTATCAATTCCATAGCTCTTATCTTTGGAGTTCCGGTCATCGTACCTGCAGTAAAAGTGGCGGCAAATAAATCAAACATGTCATATTTTTCATCTATAACTCCCTCGACATCGCTAACCATATGCATAACATGAGAGTACTTTTCTACTCTCATCATATCTTTTACTTTAACGGTTCCGGGCTTGGCTACTTTTCCTACATCATTTCTGCCAAGGTCGATAAGCATCAAGTGTTCGGCTCTCTCTTTTTCGTCATTTAACATATCTTTTTCAAGTTCCAAATCTTTATCTATATTATTGCCTCTTTTTCGTGTTCCTGCTATTGGTCTTAAAAGTATATGCCCGTCTTTAAGTGCCACCATAACTTCAGGAGAACTTCCCACTATAGAAAAGGAGTTAAAATCAAGAAGATACATATATGGTGATGGATTTTTACTTCTTAAAACTCTATAAAAGCTAAGTTTGTCTATTTTGGCATATTGAGTAAATCTATTGGATAAAACGATTTGAAAAATATCTCCACTTCTGATCATCTCTTTTGAATTCTCTACCATATTAAAAAATTTTTCTTTAGAAAATTCAAATTTACCTTTTTGAGAATTTATTTTTGATTTTAACAAATTAAATGGTTTATATGGTTTGAAAATTGCACTCATTATTTCATCAAAATATTTAGATCTATTTTCTACTTCGCTAATAACTGTCAGTTTGTTTGTTTTGTGAGAAAATGCTATAGTTATCTTTGGTCTGACAAGCTCTATATCAGGGATATGTAACTCATCTTTTAAGTTTTGCATATTTTTTGTTAGTTTTGGTTCAAAGATTTTAACGGCATCATATCCAATATATCCGATAAAACCGTCGATAAAGCCAACATTTGCCTCTTTTGAAAGTTTTCTATATCTATTTTTATCTATTTTTTTATAGTAAGATTTTAGAAAGTCAAATGGATTGTTGCCTATATGTTCTTTTTTTCCGTTATCTGATATAAAATAACTCTCTCCATCTTTGTGCATTATCTTCTCTCTTGCTCCTATAAATATAAAAGAGAAGTTACCGTCACTTGTATTTATGGCACTTTCGAAAAAGAGTATAATTTCATTTTCATATAACTCTTTTACTCTTTTATAAATAGCTATGGGAGTAAGTTGATCAAATAATATACTTTTAAATTCAACCATAATACTTACTTGACAACATATATAAATGCAGCTTTATTGATATGTTTTTTGATTTTTCCCATATCCTTTAATGCACTTTTTCTATTGTCATATGGTCCAATTAGTATCTTTATGGCATTTTTACCTGCTATTTTTATATTGTAAAGAGTATATTTGTATCCGGCTTTTGAAATCTTTTTCAGATACTTTTTACTTGGTTTTGCTTTAAAAGTTACTCCTACTTGTATATATGTTGCTTTGTTTTTTACTTTGGTATTTGACTGTAGTTTTGTTTTTTTAATTTTGGCAGGAGCTTTTTTGATGCTATTTTGTTTTTTTGTAACTTCATTTGCATCTGTTTGCTTTTTTTGATTTATAGCTTCTTGTTGCTTCTCTTTTTGTTTGAGTTTTTCAACCATAGCATTGAAATTATTAGTTTTTGTGCTATTTTCCTCTATGATAGGTACTTGCTTAAAGAGTTCATCTTTATTTTGCTGTTTATCCGTTTTTGTAGTTGGCTCCGGAGGCAAAACAATATTGAATTTATTCTTTTTAGCTTCAGGTTTATTAAAAATCCTCATACCGGCTAAAATGAGTAAAAAAAGGATGATTAAAGCGATGCTTAATAGTAGTAATTTTTTCGTTTTTGAAGAATTGCTGCTACTCTTATCCAATACTATATCACTTAATTCATTTTTTTCTTCCATCTTTATCTCCTTTATTTACATATGTTTTGACCAAGATGATCCTCTTTCTTTTTTATATACCTCATAAGGCAGGATTAAAATATTAAAATCTCTTGGTATGTTTGGATCGGGAAACATTTTCCACTGTCTTGGCATCTTTTGTTGTAATTTAGCTGATAATAACTTTGCCAGTTGATAAGCTTCTTGCAAAGTTGTATGACCCTTATGAACATACAAATGAAGATGTCCTTTTGTTTTACTTCTATATGCCGTAAAATTTATATAACCCTCCTCTCTAAGCATTAATTGAGCCCTATGCCAAAATCTCTCAGGATCTCTGCCATTGTAGTCAAATACTATATTTTCAACTATATCTCTATCACTTATCAAAGAGTGTGCCACAGTAATTTTGCCATCAGAGTGATCATTCATAACACTCCTTGTTAGCATTTTATCAACTCTTTCAAATTTATCGAAAAAAGTTTTTCCTTTATATGTTACTTTATTGGCAATACCATCCTTTTTTACATAATAAAATTTTGTAATCATTTTTATAAGAGTTACATCAACACTATACAAAATCTAACCTCCTTAATATGTTGGTTTATCATATATGATAAATTTACTTGAAAGCTCCTCTATCTCTTTTTTTATGTTTTTTTGAAGTTCCACATCTTCTATATTATCCAGTATATCTGCTATTTTATTGGCGATAAATTCAAACTCTTTTTCTTTCATACCTCTGCTTGTAAGGGCTGCTGAGCCTATTCTTATGCCACTTGTTACAAACGGGCTTCTTGTTTCCCCCGGAACAGTATTTTTATTGACTGTTATACCGGCATTTCCAAGAGCAATATCAGCATCTTTACCACTAAAATCTTTATCTAAAAAAGATACAAGTATCAAATGATTATCGGTGCCTCCACTTACAACATTATATCCTCTTTTTATTAAAATATCGGATAAAATTTTCATATTGGACTTAATTTGCTTTGCATACTCTTTCCAAGATGGTTTTAGATTTTGAGCAAAACCTACCGCTTTAGCCGCTATCACATGAACCAATGGACCCCCTTGAATACCGGGAAAAATAGCACTATTTATTTTTTTTGCCAAATCTTCATCATTTGTAAGTATAAGTCCTCCTCTGGGACCTCTCAATGTTTTGTGTGTAGTTGTGGTTACTACATGACAATGAGGAAAAGGATGAGGATGTTCTCCTGCTACAACAAGTCCAGCAATATGTGCAACATCGGCAAACAGATATGCTCCGACTTCATCGGCTATCTCTCTAAATTTTGCAAAATTTATCTCTCTAGGGTATGCACTTGCTCCGCAAACGATAAGCTTTGGTTTGACTATGTGGGCTATCTTTCTAACCTCTTCATAGTCTATAAAACCATCTTTGTTAACTCCGTAAAAAAAGCTTGAATATGTTTTCCCGGAACTACTGACTTTTGAGCCGTGAGTTAAGTGTCCACCTTGACTTAGATCCATGCCTAATATCTTGTCATATGGTTTCAAAAGAGCTTGATATACTCCTTGGTTGGCTTGAGAGCCCGAATTGGGCTGGACATTGGCAAATTTGCAACCAAAAAGTTCACAAGCTCTATCTATGGCAAGTTGCTCTACTTGATCGGCATATTCGCATCCTCCATAGTATCTTTTGTTTGGATAGCCCTCTGCATATTTATTTGTAAAGACACTTCCCATAGCTTCCATAACGGCAGGATATGTGAAGTTTTCACTTGCTATCATCTCTAAGTGATTGCTTTGTCTTTTTAGCTCAAGTTCGCAAAGTTCGTATATCTTGGAGTCGGTATCTTTTAAAAAACTCATTTATCTTCCTTTTTTGTATTTTCTAATGGTTTCATAGCCGGAAATAGTATCACATCTCTTATAGAGTGTTGATTTGTCAATAGCATAGTTAACCTATCTATCCCTATGCCCTCTCCGGCAGTTGGAGGCATAGCATAGCAAAGTGCTTTAACATAATCTTCATCCATTTCATGGGCTTCATCGTCTCCCGCATTTTTTGCATCAATTTGAGATTTAAATCTCTCATATTGATCAAGAGGATTGTTTAACTCGTTAAAACCGTTAGCTATCTCTTTTCCTGCACAAAATAGCTCAAATCTTTCAGCAATATTCAGATCTTCGTCACTTCTTCTTGAGAGAGGACTTATCTCTATAGGAAAATCCATTACAAATGTAGGATTGATTAATTTATCCTCTACAAAATTATCAAAAAGTTCAGCTTTAAGATGTCCTGTACTCATCTCTTTTTTAACGGATATTCCATTTTCTGTGAGAAAATCATATATCTTTGTTTTATCATTTATGATATCTCTTGGAATCTTTCCTATATTTACCAAAGAATCGTCATAGCTTATCTTGGCAAAAGGTACACTAAAATCTATCTCTAAGTCTCCATAATTTAATTTTGTAGGGAGTTTCAATCTTTTTAATATTGTTAAAAACAACTCTTCAGTTAAACTCATCAAGTCTTTATATGTGTGATATGCCCAATAAAACTCTATCATTGTAAATTCCGGATTATGAGTTAAGTCCATACCTTCATTTCTAAAGTTTCTATTGATTTCAAAAACAGATTCAAAACCTCCAACAACAAGTCGTTTTAAGTAAAGTTCCGGAGCAATTCTCAAATATCTCTCAACCCCTAAAGCATTATGATGTGTAACAAACGGTTTTGCATTTGCTCCACCAGCGATAGGGTGCATCATAGGTGTTTCAACTTCAAGAAAATTTTTATTTTCAAAAAATGATCTTATAGTGCTTATGATAGTACTTCTTATCTGAAAAACTTTTTTCACATCTTGATTCATTATCATATCAAGATATCTTTGTCTATATCTTAACTCTTTATCACTTAGTCCATGAAATTTTTCTGGAAGAGGAGTGATGGCTTTGGTAACCAACTGCAACTCTTTAGCATGGATAGTTAACTCTCCTGTTTTGGTTACAAAAGGAAAACCGCAAACTTTGATAATATCTCCGACTTCAATATATTTTTTTATATCTTTAAACCATTCTGCCCCAAGAGCATCTCTACTTATATATACTTGAAGGAGACCTTTGTCATCTTCTATCTTTAAAAAAGCTGCTTTCCCCATCAATCTTAAAAATTTTATTCTACCTGCAATACAATCTGACTTTTCTTCATCCCTTTTATTTTCAAGCTCTTTGACATAATCAAATTTTTGAATAAAATCCTGTGTTGATAACTCTTTTTTTATATTGTGAGGATATGGGTTTATACCTATCTTTTGTAAATCTTGTGCTTTTTGAACTCTTTGCAATTCATATTCATTTAAATCCAACTATTTTTCCTTTTTAATTTTTTTTCTACACTCTTTACATATTCCGTGAAGTTGTAAAATGTGACTTTTTATCAAAAAATCATATTTTTTTGCTATCTCATCTTGTCTTTTTTCTATCTTTTCATCTTCAAATTCAATTATCTTTCCACAAATATCACATATCAAATGATCATGATGTGGTTTTATGGCTATTTCATACTTTTTGCCAGATTGTCCGAAAGATATGGATGTTATAATGTTTGACTCTTCAAGTAGATTCAGAGTTCTGTATATAGTCGCTATGCCTATATTGAGTTTTGGATGCTCTTGCTTAATATGGATATATAAATCCTCGGGAGTATAGTGTTTGTTGTTATCGTATAAAATCTTTAATATAATTTCTCTCTGTATTGTATATTTTAAATTTCTTTTTTTCAAAACACTTTTAAAAAATTTAATTAACTCTTCATATGTATAACTATTCATAAATCAGTATCCTATTTGTCAGTAACCGCACTTGATTCGTTATTGACTTTTTTGTTCATTGTATTTATAGTTTTGTTGACATCTTCTAACTTGAATTTTACTATATAGTTTCCTATCGTTATTAGATAGGGATAACTATATGATTTTTTTAGTTTACTATCAATGTTTTCTCTAAATATATCTATACTTCTGAGTGCAAAAATAACAATAGAAAAGAGTAAAAATATCTTCAAAGAACCCACGATAAAACCTAATAGTTTATTTGTAAAACCCAACCCACTAAGATTGACCAGTTTTGTAAAAATAAATCCTATCACAATGGATGATAGCCAAATTATAAGTAAAATCGCTATAAAACCTATAAAGTATATAGAAGCTTTATTATTTATATGATATATGTTGGCATCGATAAAATCTCCTGCTTTTTGAGCAAATCTTGAAGCAAAAAATATACCACCAATTATACCAATAAGTCCGAAAGTTTCTTTTATAATTCCACTAATAAGTCCTTTTACACCAAAAATAACAATCAAAGACAATAAAGCAATATCAAAAATTGAAACATTTTCCATCATGCGACTACCACTCTATTTTTGCCTGATGTTTTAGCTTCATAAAGAGCTTTATCTGCTCTTTCTGTAATCAAATCTGCCGTATCTCCGATTTGATGAGAAGTTACCCCTCCGCTCATAGTTATCTGTATTGTATTGCTTTTGTATATCAATTTGCTTTCGCTAATTATTTTTAAAATTCTTTCAGCTATTTTTTTAGCTTTTTCTATCTCTGTCCTATTTAATATTACCACAAACTCTTCGCCACCAAATCTATATGTTTTTATCTCTTTTCTTAAGGTATTTTTTAAAACTTTACCAACATATATAAGGGTTTTATCTCCGGCAATATGACCATAAGTATCATTTATTTTTTTAAAATCATCCAAATCAAAAATTATCAATGCAAGATCAAGTTTTTTATCTTTTCCGAAATGAAGAATATTTTCTATATCCTTCAAAAGAGCTCTTTTATTATAAAGTTTTGTTAACGGATCTATATTGGACTCTTTTTCAAGTTTTAAAACTTCCTCTTGAAGTTTTATTATAGTTGCATCTGCCTCTTTTAGTGTTTCAAGCAAATTTGAATGAAATTCATTGAAGCTTGTGATAAGCTTTGTGCTATCAAGTTCTTCAATATCTTTCGTAATCTTATTTAAATCAACAGAACTTTTTTTTGAGATTTTTTTAATATTTTCGTTTGTTTTATTAAATTCTTTTATTGATTCTTTAGCGATATCATAGCAAGTATCAACTATTTGAGTATCTTGATTGTTATCTATAGAATCGATTAAGTATTTATTATTTTTTAAAAATGCAGTCATCTCTTCATTAGCATCAATACTTTTTAAAAAATCTTTGAAAGAGTCTTGATAGTATTTTGGATATGGGGGAATATCCAACTGTTCGAGTTTGCGAAATGCTTCATTCCCAATTTTTTGTATATATTTAACAAATTCTTCATTTTTCACTTTTTTATTCCTCATTTTTGCAGATATTGTATTTGTTTCAAATTGATATTTATCATATCTATAAAACACCTATTGCATTTGACAACTCTTGAGGTTGAGTGGAAAATCTAATGGCTGTATTTTTGTCTATTAAATTATTTCTTATAGCTTCTATCATTGACTGAGTTTGTGTTTTCATACCTGTTTTCATTTGATTTAATTGCATTTGAGAATATAATTGATGTATTTTGTTTTCTCTTATTAGATTTGAGACAGCTGCATTTGTTAATAAAATTTCCTGAATAGCAACCCTTCCTCCCCCAATTTTTGGCAATAAGCTTTGAGATATGATAGCAGTCAAAGAAGTTGATAACATATTTCTCACTTGTACTTGTTCGCCACCTTCAAAGCTATCTACTATCCTATTTATTGTTTGAACTGCGGAGTTTGTATGCAAAGTTCCAAATACTAAGTGTCCTGTTTCTGCCGCAGTAATAGCAGTGGATATAGTTTCTCTATCTCTCATCTCGCCAACTAAGATTATGTCCGGATCTTCTCTTAGGGAGTATTTAAGACCGTTTGCAAAGCTATATGTATCAACCCCGACATTTCTGTGAGAAAATAGAGATTTTTTATTTTCATGAATAAATTCAACAGGATCCTCAATGGTAATGATATGTTTTTCTTCAGATAAATTTATCTCATTTAGCATAGCCGCAAGAGTTGTTGATTTACCGCTTCCAGTAGGTCCTGTTACCAAGATAAGACCCTTCTCTTTTTTTACAATATCTTTAAATATTGCCGGTAGTTTTAATTCATCAATAGAAGGTATTTTTATAGGTATAGTTCTAAAAGCTGCTGCTACTTCACCATTCATAGTATAGTAATAATTTGCCCTAAATCTTCCGATATTTGGCAATTCTACAGCAAAGTCAAGCTCCTTATTTTCTTCAAGATTTTTTTTCTGCCTATCTGTAATAAGAGAGTAACACATATCTTCAATAGTTTTACCGTTTAACTTTGGTAAATCAAGTGGTGTAAGTTTTCCATCTATTCTGATTTGAGGTTCGCTTCTGCTGACAAGATGCAAATCTGAAGCTTTATATTCTGCTATGCTTTTTAAAAGAGCTCTTATATCTATATTGTTTATATCTGCCATGTTTTTACCTTATTCAATGATTTTTGGTACTACAAAAAACTCATTCTCTTTTTTAGGAGCATTATTTAAAATAATTTCGATGACTTCATTGTTATTTTTTGGAATATCTTCTCTAAAAGGAGTACCGCCCCTTAATGTCGTAAACGATGCATCTTTATTTTCAAGATCAAGTTCACTTAAATTTTCAACAAAATTAACGATTTCATTCAAATTCTCTACCATTTCATCTTTTTGTTCATTTTTTATCTCAACCATGGATAATTTTTCTAATTTTTCCAATATATTTTTATCTACTTGCATTATTATTCCCACATTAAATTATTAAAATTTGTGTATTATACCAAAAACAAAATAAAATAACACTAATTATGACATTTATTATAATTTGGTATTTATATCAATCATAAACCGAGTTTAATTTTAAATGTGATAATATGTTAAAAATTTTTAAAGGATTTTGATTTGAGTTTAAAAGAAGATATTAATGCGGTAAAAGAAGAATTAAATACCGAAGAGCAATTTTTAGAGGGATTGATTAGAGCTGAAAGATTTTACAAAAAGTATAAAAAACAATTAATCGGCTTAATATCTGTATTGTTGATAGTTTTTGTGACTTACTCTATAAAAGTTTATATAGACGAGAGCAATTTAAAAACTTCCAATGAGGCATATTTAAAATTGTTATCACATCCAAATGATACACAAGCATTGGCAGTTTTAAAATCAAAAAATCAAAACCTATATTATGCATATAAATTTCAACAAGCAACTAAAAAAAATGACAAAAGCCTTTTTAAAGAGGTTATAAATAACTCAAAAGATAACTATCTAAAAGATTTGTCAAGTTATCAAATATCTTCAATAGATAACAAGAAAAGTGAAATTGATGCATATATTGATAACTCAAAAGTTGGTCTTTTGAAAAATATGGCTCTACTAGAAGATGCCTATTTACTTTTAAAAAAGAATAAAAAAAATGAAGCTAAGTTAAAGTTATCAATGATAGAGGTAAATTCTCCTATTAGAAGTATAGCTGTTAATTTAGAACATTATATCAAATAGCCAAGGAAAATATTTATGTCAAATATATTAAAAAGTACTATTTTTGTAGTTTTACTTCTATTGTTTGCTGGATGTTCCTCAAAGAGTCTTTATGAACCTGCAAAAGTAGCAGGATATGTGAGTTTTGATGGCAATCTTCCTGCAAAAATCGTAGATGTTACAAGAAGTGGAGCAACTTTAGAAAATGGTCAAATAATAACAAAAACAAAAGGCTTAATAGATGTTAAAATTGAAAAAGATTATAGATTTTTATCATTTGTAGATAATAAAATAATTTCCACTTCTTCTACGGGAAATATTGTGATAAAAAACTTCGATGGAAAACAGTTGTTTTCTCATGATTTCAAAAATATAGTGGCATCAGCCAATTTAAAAAATAATATACTTGCTATAGTTTTTGCAAATAATAAATTGATGGTTTACGATATAAAAAACAAACAAGTTCTTTTTGAAAAAAAACTTGATGATATTTATGCAGTTGATGCAAGAATGGCAAATCCTTATTTTTTAGGGAAGCTTATTGTGTTTCCTGCACTTGACGGAAGATTGGTGATAGTAAGCAGTGTTACAAACAAAGTAGTTAGAGATATAGTTGTTAGCAGTAAGCCCTATTTTAACAATGTGATATTTTTAAGTGTGCTTGATAATAGACTTGTTGCTGCTACTCAAAACAGAGTTGTATCAATCAGTCCTACAAATGTAGCTTATATGGATATTGGTGTTAAAGATATTATATTTCTTGGAGAAAGAATTTTTATATTTACAAAAGACGGAAGGATTATACTGGCTACTTCAAATTTAAAAAGTTTAAAAGAGAAAAAATTTAAATTTGCCAACTTTTCAACTGCGATATATGGAAATTTTGTCTATGTTATAGAAAAGAACGGATATTTGATAGCTGTTGATAAAGATTTGATTACTTCAAATGTTTATAAATTGCCAGACCCTATAGAGAGCTTGATGTTTACAACAAGTGATACTTTATATTATGATGATAAATATTTTAAATTAAATAAGGTTAAATAGGGTTTTATGTCTTCACCTGCTCTTGAAGCTTATTTGGAGTATATAGTAGTAGTAAAAGGATTGTCCAAAAGTACTGTTTTGGCCTACCAGGGAGACTTGGAGGATTTTGAGAATTTTTTAAAAAAAGATATTATTGGTGCAACATTAGATGATATTTTGGATTATCTTCAAAAATATGATAACAGAAATACCATCAACAGAAAACTCTCCGCAATAAATGCTTTTTTTGCTTTTTGTGTAAAAGAGGATTTTATAGCATCATCTCCCTCTCTAAAACAGTTTAAGCCTGTCAAAAAATTACCGGTTTTATTAGAGTATGAAGATATCATAAAAGGTATAAAATTTATTAAAAAAAAGAATTGGATAGGGTATAGAGATATTGCATTTATACTATTTTTATATGCTACCGGAGTTAGAGTTAGCGAAGCTATCGAGGCAAAAAAAGATGATATTACCAGAGAATGGCTAAAGATAAGAAATGCAAAGGGCGATAAACAAAGGATTGTGCCTTTGGCACCAATGGCTTTATATGCGATAGAAGAGTATTTGAATAAAAGAGATAAAAAAAGTGAATATTTATGGTTAAATTACAAAGGGGGAAAGATGAGTAGAATTACTGCCTTTAAAATAACTAAAAAATATCTAAATGTATCACCTCATGTCTTAAGACACTCTTTTGCAACATCATTAGTTATCGGAGGAGCTGATCTGAGGGTTGTTCAAGAGTTACTCGGACACTCATCCATAATCACTACTCAAATTTATACACATATTCAGCAAAAAAATTTAGAACAAACAGTTAGAAAATTTCATCCTCTATCAAGCGAGGCAACATGAAAAATATATTGGATTATTTACAAAAAAGAAAATACATTTTTAAAAAATTTGAAAAAATTGACAATAAAATATTAAAAACAAGAAAAAAGATAGAGATATATAAGGCGGTAAATTTAAAATCTTTTTATATGGCTATATTTTTTTATAATGGCAAAAGTAGGTTTATTTTAAAAAATGCAAAAGAGATTTTAGAGCTTATGGAAAAATTAAAAGATATTAGTAAGCATAATTATAAAAAGAGTATTTTGATGGTTGAAGGTGCAATATGTTCAAAAGCTAAAAAAATTCTTGAAGATAATGGCTGGAGGATATATGTTATTGTGTGATGTAGGTAACACCAATATACATTTTTATAAAGACGGAATGACTTGGGCAAAACCTTCGACTATAAAAAATATAACTTCAATAGAGGAAAAATTTTACTATATATGTGTAAATGAAGGTTTAAAAGATAGAATTTCCAATATAAGTTTTGCCACCAATTTAGAGCCATATTTTAATTTGGATACAATATATCAAGGACTTGGTATTGATAGAATTGCAGCTTGTATGGCCATAGAAAATGGTATTATTGTTGATGCCGGAAGTGCAATAACAGTTGATATTATGGCAAATGGTATCCATCTCGGAGGATATATTATGCCGGGATTATTGGCTTTGCAAGAGAGTTTTAAAAATATATCTTCAAGATTGGATATAAGAATAAATCCAAATGTTGATTTTGATATAATACCTCAAAATAGTATGGAAGCTATTAGCTATGGTGTCGTTAAACCTATTGTTATGATGATAGAAGAGACTAAAAAAAATAAAAAGATATATTTTACTGGTGGAGATGGAAAGTTTTTTGCTAAATTTTTCAATAATGCCATTTATGATAGTAGCCTTATTTTTAAGGGAATGTTAAAAGTGATAAAAGAATAGAAGGATAAATATGTTAAGCATTGCTTTGCCCAAAGGAAGAATAGCCGAGGATACTTTGGCTATTTTTGAAGAGATTTTTAAGAAAAAGTTTATTTTTGAAGATAGAAAATTGATATTAAAAAATAAAGATTTTACCTTTTTGCTTGTTAGAAATCAAGATGTTCCCGTTTATGTATTGCATCAAGCAGCAGATCTTGGGGTGGTGGGTCTTGATGTTTTAGAAGAAAAAGAGCTTGATTTGGTGGATTTGTTGGATTTAAAAATTGGAAAATGCAAAGTTTGTGTAGGCATGAAAAATGAAGATGAATTAAATCCCGACAAACCCTCTATAAAAGTAGCAACGAAGATGGAGAACATCGCAAGAAAGCACTTTTCAAACAAAGCTATGGCAGCAGAGATTATAAAACTTTATGGCTCAATTGAATTAGCCCCTTTGGTTGGAATGTGCGATGCGATAGTCGATATAGTTGAAACCGGAACAACTATGAAACAAAATGGTTTGAAAGTGGTAGAAACTATCATGAGTTCATCTGCTCACCTTATAGCCAATAAAAACAGTTTTATTTCCAAAAAAAAGGAGATACTCTCTCTGTATCAAAATATAGCTAAGATAGTTGGTTGAGTTCGGCTATAGTTTTGGCATCTTTTTGATTTAGCACTTTTGATAGCTCGTCCTCTTTTGCCTTATGGATAGCTTCAAATGTTCCAAAGTATGTAAGAAGTTTTTTTACTTTTGCCGAACCTATACCTTTTTGATTTAAAAGCTCTGTTTGACGATCGTGCTTTTGTTTTTGGGATCTATGGAAGTTTATGGCAAATCTATGAGCCTCATCTCTTAGTCTTTGGATAAACTGTAAAACTTTGCTATCGCTTTGAAGTGCTATTTTGCCATCTTTGTTGTAAATTTTATCTTCTGCTTTTCCTTTTGCTCTAATGGTTCTTTTTTGTTTTTTTTCTTTTGAAATAGCAACTATGTCTAAAGAAACTCCAAAACTTTCGGATATGTCGTATGCTAATTTCAAAAGAGTTTCTCCACCATCAATCACCCAAAGATCCGGAGGAGGATTTTTCTCAAAACTCTCACATCTTCTTATGAGTAATTCTCTCATTTGAGCATATTCATCCCTTTGGGTTAAGTTGTATCTTTTATATCTATCTTTTTTAAAACCATTTTCATAAACGATACAAGAACCTACCGGCGATGTGCCTTGTAGATGGGAATTATCAAAAGCCTCTATGGTATTTGGAGTGCTTGATAGTTGCAAAGTGCTTTTTAACTCTTTTAAAGTATCGTCTAAAATTGTATCTTTACTTTTTAAAAGAGTCTCTTTGGCATTATTGTAGGCTATGGCAGTCAACTCCTTTTTTGCTCCAATTTTTGGTATGCTTATCTTGAGTCTTTTATCTACTTTTTCTTGCAAAAAGCTCTCTATCTGCTCTTTTTGCTCAAACTCTTCATGTAAAATTATATCTTTTGCGATTTTAGGTTTGTCATCTTTGTAGAACTCTATGATAGTAGCAGCATATATCTCATCTTTGCTAAGTCCGTTATCATTTTTTATGATATTGGAACTTAGAGATACTATCTTCCCCTCTCTGACGAACATTTTTACCAAAGAGGCTCTTTTTTCCTCTTTGTATAAGGCAAATATATCTATATTGGCTCTGTTTTTTAAATCAACTTGAGAAATTATTTCACTATCTTGTATCTTTTTTATGCTATCTCTTAATCTTGCAGCCTCTTCAAAAAGTTCTTTTTCGGCATAAAAAAGCATTTTCCCTTCCAAGAGTTTTAAAAGAGTTTTTTTACTTTTTAATGTTTCAAGGGCTTGAAAAAGTATCTCTTTGTACTCTTTTTGGCTTATTTTTCCCTCGCAAGGAGCTTTGCATTTGCCTATTTGATAAAATAAACAAGCTTTTTTGCCCTTTATGGAGCCTCTTTTTTGGACAAGAGGATATAAATCATAAAGAGATTGAAGTATATCTCTTGAAGCTGTTGTAAATGGACCGAAGTAATTTATATTTTGTCCCTTTTTTACTTTTCTGGTTATTTCAAATCTTGGAAATTCTTCATTTAAATCTATGTAAATATATGGGTAAGTTTTATCGTCTCTTAAAAGTATATTGTATTTTGGTTTTAATTGTTTTATGAGAGAATTTTCAAGTATCAAAGCATCATGTTCATTTGAAACCACTATATAATCCAAAGATGCAGTTTCTTTTATCATTTTTTTTATTCTAAGAGATAGTCTTGGAGATGGCGACAGGGTAGGAGAAAAGTGAAAATAGCTTTTTACTCTATGTTTTAAACTTTTAGCTTTTCCTATATATAAAAGTTTGCCATCTTTGTCAAAATATTGGTAAACACCAGGAGAGTTAGGTAAACTTTTTATCTTTTCTATCATGATTGTCCATCAATTATCTTCTAAATTTTTTTTAATACTTTTTTGTATTTTTTTAAATAAATCTATATATGTTTCATTTTGAGTTTTAATATCAAAATTTCCGGTAGATTTTTCTAAATACTCTATTTTACTCTCATTTTGCTTCATATTTTTTCTTTTAAATTTTGTTTTATTCGAATTAAACACTTTTATTTGTTCAACTTCTATATCTTTGCATTTTAAATCAAGCTTTTTTAACTTTTTTAATAGTTCCTTTATTAAATTAACATTATAATTAAATTCCATTTTATAACCGGGATGATTTAAAGCAAAAAAAAGTGTTTTATTTTTAATATACATAAAACTAATTGCTTGACTTAATCTTGTCGGCAAGAGTGATGTTAATTTATTAAAACACTCTATTTGGTTTAATCTAGAATGAAAGGAACGATTTTTTAAATGAGATATTATTTCAATAGACTTTTTCATTTTATTATTATAGCAAATTTATTTATATTTTTAAGTGGCTGTGGATACAAGACCAATCCTGTCTATCAAAATAGAGATACGAGTAAACAGTACTTATCAAAAAACTATTATATAAAATATGGGATAAATAGAGTTGCAAATATTTGATGTTATTATAGTCGGAGCAGGTATTGCGGGTTTGAATACGGCACTGAATATACCAAAAGATAAAAAAGTATTGGTTTTGTGTAAAGAAAATTCTTGGGATTGCAATACATTCTATGCTCAAGGTGGCATAAGTGTTGCTATTGATGAAAATGATATTGACTCGCATATCAAAGATACTTTATCTGCTGGAGCCGGACTTTGCGATGAAGAAGCAGTTCGAGTATTGTGTAGCGAAGGTAGAAGTGCCGTCAAATCTCTCATAGATCTTGGTTTTGAATTTGATAAAGATACCGATGGCAATCTTTTATATACCAAAGAGGCTGCACACGGTAAAAACAGAATTTTACATGCAGGGGGAGATGCGACAGGAAGAGTTATGCATCTTTTTTTGATGCAGAACAATCCTCATCCTCTAATGTATAAAACAACAGTTATAAATATATTGAAAAAAGATGATACTATTTATGGAGTAAGGGTTTTTCATAAAGGGAAATATAAAAATCTATATTGCAAAAATTTAGTATTGGCAAGTGGAGGAATAGGCTCTTTGTATGAATTTCATACGAATTCAAGAACTATAAGTGCCGACATTCAAGGTCTTGGCATAGAGTGCGGATGTGAACTTAGAGATATGGAAATGACACAATTTCACCCTACGGTTTTTGTCAATACCGACAAAGCAAGAAAACAGTTATTAAGCGAATCTCTTAGAGGAGAAGGTGCATATGTCGTCAATGAAAAAAATGAGAGATTTTTATTTGATTATGATAAAAGAGGAGAGCTTAGCCCCAGGGATATAGTCAGTAGAGCTATTTTTGATTATAAACAAAAAAATGAGGGAGAAACGGTTTATCTCTCATTTGAAAATTTTGAAAAAGAGTTTTTTAAAAAGAGATTTCCTACTATTTATTACAATCTAAAAGATCTTGGTTTTAATTTGCCCGAAGATAGAGTTCCTATATCACCTGCATTTCACTATTTTATGGGTGGCATAAAGTGCGATATTGATACAAGGGTGGAAGGTTTTAAAAATCTATTTGTAGTAGGAGAAGTTGCAAATACCAGAGTTCATGGAGCAAATAGACTTGCTAGCAATTCACTTCTTGAGGGATTAGTTTTTTCTATAAGAGCTGCAAAAACTATCTTGAAAAATAGTTATGATTTTTCTCATATTGAATTTGAAGAGGATGATGAGCCTCTGTTTAAAATAAATGACAAGATATATAAAAATGAATTGAGAAAATTGATGTGGAATAATGTTGGAATAATAAGGACACAAGAAAAGTTGCAATTTGCTTTAGATAGAGTCAATGAGTTACTTTTTAAGGACATTGGAAAATTATTGAGGTTGAGATTAAAGACATCTCAAGAGATTATAAAAAGTGCAATAAAGAGGAAAAAATCACTCGGAGCACACTATATAAAGGAGTAGTATGAAAATATTAGTTATTTTACTAAGTTTGTTAAGTAGCATTTTCGCAGAAGGAGGAGAGGTTGCCGCAAGCGGTGCGGTTGATTTGACAAGTAGTTGGGTCGGTATACTATGTTTGGTAATTTTTGTTGTTGGGTATTATTTGATAGCGACAGAAGAATCATATCATATGAATAAAGCAAAACCTGCACTATTTATAGGAACTTTTATGTTTATGCTTATAGGGTTTTATTATGCGATAAACCATATGAGTATGCTATATCTTCATGAAGAGCTTGGGAAGCTTATCCTTGAGATTTCTGAAATCTTCTTTTTCTTATTTGTTGCTATGACTTATATTGAAACTATGATAGAAAGAAATGTATTTGAAGTTTTAAAATATAAGCTTATCTCAAGAGGCTATACATATAAAAAGATATATTGGATAACGGGACTTTTGGCATTCTTTATATCTCCGGTAGCCGATAACTTAACTACCGCCTTGATACTTTCGACTGTTTTAGTAACAATAGATAGAGAGCATAAAGAGTTTTTGATTCCGGGAGCCATAAATATAGTCGTAGCTGCAAATGCCGGAGGTGCTTGGAGTCCTTTCGGAGATATTACCACACTTATGGCTTGGACAGCAGAAAAGGGAACTGTTATTGATTTTTTAGCTCTATTTCCTGCAGCTGTGATAGGTTGGTGGCTGACTGCATTTTTGTTAAGTCGTTTTGTGCCAAAAGGTCAGCCACATTTTGATATAAATACAACTGAAAAACTTGAGTTAAAACCGGGAGCAAAAACGATTATATATCTTGGTGTATTTACCATAATAGTAGCAGTTTTATCTCATACATTTTTTCATTTTCCTCCTGCATGGGGTATGATGTTCGGTTTGTCTCTTTTGAAAGTTCACTCATACAAAATTAAGAAAAAATGCGATAATCCATACAATGTTTATGTCAATATGGAAAAAGTAGAGCATGATACACTGTTTTTCTTTTTTGGTATCCTTTCTGCTGTTGGTGCATTGCACTTTTTAGGATATCTTGAGTATGTTACAAAATTGTATGATATTATAGGTGATATACCGGGTAATATCGGAGTAGGTTTTGTTTCTGCTATCATAGATAATGTTCCGGTTATGAGTGCGATTTTAAAAGCAAATCCTCCAATGGATGATGCACAGTGGATGCTTGTAACTATGACCGCGGGTATCGGAGGAAGTCTTATAAGTTTTGGTAGTGCGGCAGGAGTTGGAGTAATGGGTAAAATACGGGGCATATATACATTCGGCACACATATGAAATATGGCTGGACAGTACTTGCGGGATATTTTGTTAGTATTGTTATATGGTATGTCCAGTTTGAAATACTCGGAATTTATTAATTAAGGAAAAAATATATGAAAAAAGTACCTATCGTCGTTTTGGATTTTGGTTCACAATATACTCAACTTATTGCAAGAAAGATGAGAGAAAATGGAGTCTATTGTGAAATTGTTCCCTATAATGAAAATATAAAAAGCATAAAAGAGAGAGAACCAAGCGGCTTGATACTTTCAGGAGGTCCCGCTTCGGTGTATGACAAAGATGCTTATCACCCGGATAGTGAAGTATTTGAACTCGGTATCCCGATACTTGGTATCTGTTATGGCATGCAACTTATCGTACAACATTTTGGTGGCAAAGTAGTGCCTGCAAATTCTCATGAATATGGAAAAGCGGTTTTGCAGTGCGAAGATGATCCAATATTTAAGGATACTCCAAAAGAGCAGATAGTCTGGATGAGTCATAGTGATAGAGTAAAGGAGTTACCGGAGGGTTTTAAAAAGATAGCAAGTAGCGAAAATTCACCCTATGCAGCCATAGAAAATAGTGAAAAAAAGATATATGCTTTTCAATTTCATCCAGAAGTTCATCACTCTAAGTATGGCAGTAAGCTTTTGAAAAACTTTGCGAAATATATCTGTGGTTGCGAAAGTACTTGGAATATGGGAAGTTTTGCCAAAGAGCAGATAACAAAGATAAGAGATAAAGTTAAAGACGGAAAAGTTTTGTGTGCAGTTAGCGGAGGTGTGGATAGTTCCGTTGTTGCAGCTTTGCTCAATGAAGCCATAGGTGAAAAACTTGTGGCTGTTTTTATTGATACTGGTCTGCTTAGAGCAAACGAAAGAGAATCAGTAGAAAATATGTTTAAAGTCAAGCTTAAAATACCTCTTATTACCATAGATGCTACAGAGCTTTATCTTGATAGACTAAAGGAAGTAATCGATCCGGAAGAGAAGAGAAAGATCATAGGGCATACTTTTATAGAGCTTTTTGAAAAAGAGGCAAAAAAACATGAAAATATAAAGTATCTCGCTCAAGGAACTCTCTACCCTGATGTTATAGAGTCTGTTTCTGTTAAAGGTCCGAGTAAAACCATCAAATCTCATCACAATGTCGGAGGATTGCCTGATTGGATGAAGTTTGAACTTATCGAGCCTTTAAGAGAGCTTTTTAAAGATGAGGTTAGAGAGTTAGGGCTTGAACTTGGTATTCCAAAAGATATGATACAAAGACATCCTTTTCCGGGACCGGGACTTGCTATAAGAGTTATGGGCGAGGTAAATAAAGAGAGTTTAGAGCTTCTTAGAAAAGCGGATGTTATCATGCTGGAAGAGCTAAAAGCAAGCGGATACTACACTAAAACTTGGCAAGCTTTCACTGTACTTTTAAATGTCAGCAGTGTAGGAGTAATGGGAGATAATAGAACATATGACAATACCGTTTGTGTAAGGGTTGTAGAGAGTGTAGATGGCATGACTGCAACATTTGCACATCTACCTCACGACCTTCTTGAAAGAATAAGCTCAAGAATTATAAACGAAGTGGACGGTATAAACAGAGTAGTTTATGATATAAGCTCCAAACCACCCGCCACGATAGAGTGGGAGTAAAGCCGTAAAAAAAGGCAAACTGCTTTGCCTTTTTAGGCTTTACTGACTTTTTTCATGTGTAAGCCCTAAAATCTAGGATTTTAGTGGCGAACACGAAAAAAGTCTGGGTACATTGAAGTAAATCGTAGCGAGCGAAGCGAGGTAGATTTACGGTTCGTTCAACGAAAGTTAAACACGATAAAGATACCTGCTTCGCAAACCAAAACATTTAGTCGAAGCAATAATATCATCAAATACACCAACAACTTTAGTATTCACAAAGTCTAAAATCTAGGATTTTAGTGGCGAACACGAAAAAAGTCTGGGTACATTGAAGTAAATCGTAGCGAGCGAAGCGAGGTAGATTTACGGTTCGTCGGGCGGAGTTGAACAGTAGTTTAACGAAGTTAAACACGATAAAGATACCTGCTTCGCAAACCAAAACATTTAGTCGAAGCAATAATATCATCAAGTAAAATACACAACTTCAAAAATTTAAATCTTTATTAAAACTATTGTGCTATCATTTCGTTATATTTTCAAATATATAAGGATTTGTATGCATTTTTGTTCTGATGAATTGGATAGATTGATTTGTGAAGATATGCCATATTTTGATTTGACAACAACACTTTTAGATATAAATAGTGATGGTGTTATTGAATTTAGTAGTAGAAATGAGATGTTTTTAAGCGGAAATGAGCTTGTCAAATTATTGGCAAAAAGAGTGGGATTGGAGGTACTATTTGCCAAAGATGACGGGCAGAATATAGAGAAAGATGTATCATTTTTTAAAGCTGAAGGTAAAGGAAAGGATGTACTTATTCTTTGGAAAGTTGCTCAAAATATTTATGAATATACTTGTGGTGTTGCTACATATGCAAATCAAATGGTTAAGATTGCAAAGAAAATCAACCCTTCTATGGAGATACTGACAACAAGAAAAATTGTCCCTTTTACTAAAAAAATAGCTCTAAAAGCTATCATGGACGGCGGGGCATATCCTCATAGGATAACTACTAGTGAAACAATACTTGTATTTGAAAATTATATCAATCTTTACGGAGGTTGGGATAAATTTATAAATGAGTTTAAAAGACTAAAATCAAAATCTGTAGAGAAAAAATGGATAGTAGAAGCCAAAGATAAAAAAAGTGCTCAAAGGTTTATTGATATCGGAGTAGATGTTTTGCAACTTGATAAAGTTGATGCTAAAACTACTAAAGATATAGTTAAAATTGCTCATAATAACGGAGTAAAGGTGATAAGTGCCGGAGGTATCAATGTAGGTAATATCGAAGAATATGCAAAAAGTATGACAGATGCAGTTGTTACTACTTCTCCGTATTATGCAGATAGTGCAGATATAAAAGTTACGATTAAAAAGGCTTAAAATTGGCGGAGATTTATATATTAAGCGATAAAAAATTCAAAGGTGCTTTAAATCTTCCTGTTATAAAGATAAATTTTTTGGATGTTGATGTGGATATTAAAAAATATGATGCTTTGATATTTACTTCAAAAAACGGAGTCGAAGCGATAGATAGGATAGATAAAAATTGGAAAGAAAAAGAGATATATTCTATAGGTAGCGGAACTACAAACTATCTTTTATCTAAAGGCAAAACTCCTGTATATACTGCAAAAAGTTCTTATGGAAATGACTTTGCCAACGAAATAAAGGATAAATTAAAAGATAAAAAAGTACTTTTTTTAAGAGCAAAAAAGGTAACTTCAAATTTAAATAGCATACTTTTAAATTATAATGTGGATTTGGATGAAAAAATAGTCTATGAAACGATATGTAACCAAGATAAATTACAATCTCCGAAAAAAGGCTCTGTAATCATATTTTCATCTCCCTCTACAATAGAGTGCTTTTTGAAGATTTTTAAATGGGATGAGAGTTATAAAGCAGTTGTTATAGGAGTAAAAACAGCCTCTTTTATGCCTGAAAATATTAAATACACTCTATCAAAGCAACAAAATATTCCATCTTGTATAGAATTAGCAAAAACTCTATTGTAAATTTAAGCCAATTTGGGGTAAAATACCTTTAAGTAATTATCCTGAATGATACGACACCTGCTCGTTATTGAGGGTCCAACAGATTTCATTGTTTGGAAAAAGTATGCTTTTGGTGTGTCTGTGACTTCGTTTGAGTTTTTGAAAAAAAGCGAGAAGCTGCAGCCTAAAGAGAGCATCTTTTCCAAGTTTTTTTTGGCTTTTTAGGGCCACTTTTGAGCAGAACGGTCATTTGGGTAATTACTCTTCAAAATTTTCCAAGGATTTTTAATGGATGTATTGATAGTCGGTAGTGGAGGTAGAGAGTACTCTATAGGTTTAGCATTAAGCAAAGATAAAAATGTTGATAAACTATATTTTGCTCCCGGGAATGGTAAAACTGATGAGCTTGGAGAAAATGTAGATATAAAAGAGTATGAAAAACTTGCTGATTTTGTAAAAACCAATAGTATAGATTTGACTATAGTCGGTCCTGAAGCTCCTCTGACAGACGGCATAGTAGATATATTTGAAAAAGAGGGATTGGTGATATTCGGTCCGTCCAAAGATGCTGCAAGGCTTGAGGGTTCTAAAGTTTTTATGAAAAACTTTCTTGCAAAATATGACATTCCTACTGCAAAATATATAGAGACTTCCGATTATGAAAAAGCTGTTGATTTTATAGACTCTTTAAACGAGCCTATTGTGGTAAAAGCTGACGGTCTTTGTGCAGGAAAAGGTGTGATAATAGCTGAGAGTAAAGATGAGGCAAAAAAAGCTGCATTTGATATGCTAAGCGGAGAGAGTTTTGGTGATGCAGGCAAAAAGATAATCGTAGAAGAGTTTTTGGATGGTTATGAATTGTCCGTATTTGCTGTTTGTGATGGAAAAGATTATAAGATATTGCCTGCTGCTCAAGACCACAAGAGGCTACTTGATAAAGATAAAGGTCCAAATACCGGCGGTATGGGAGCTTATGCACCAACTCCTTTGATAAATGATAAACTTTATAAAAAGATAGAAGACAGGATTGTAAAGCCTACCCTAAGGGGAATGGAGGAGATAAATTCTCCTTATAAAGGAGTTTTATTTATAGGTATTATGGTGGTTAAGAATGAGCCTATCGTACTTGAGTACAATGTTAGATTTGGCGATCCTGAATGTGAAGTGTTGATGCCACTTCTAAAAACTCCGGCAAGTGAGCTTTTTTACAAAGCAGCTACAAATGCTTTAAGCGAATTAAATATAGAATTTTTAAATAAATATGCAGTAGCTGTAGTCATAGCAAGTGAAAACTATCCCTACAAAAGTTCAAAACCATCAGAAATCATAGTAGATAAAATTGTAGATGAAGAGTTGAAGAACAATAGTCATATATCTTATGCAGGTGTGAAAAAGATAGATGGAAAACTGTTTGCAACAGGCGGTAGAGTTCTTTTGTGTATAGGTTTGGCAAATAGTATAAAAGATGCAAGAGATAGAGCTTATGAGCTTTGCGGACAGGTACATTTTGCAGGAAAGCAATTTAGAACAGATATAGCGTATCAAGCCTTAAAGGTATAATTTGAACGAAGAGATACAAAGACGACTTGATAGAGAAAAATTGACTCTTGCGACTATCAATAAAAGATCTGTCGCATTTTTTCTTGATGAGATGATTATATCCATACTTTTTTATATTATTTTTGCCAATAGGTTTGCAAATGCTGAATCTATGGAAGTTTTAATAGCTCTTATAAATATGCTTTTTTTGCAAGTTATCATTCTAAAAGTTATATACCATACATTTTTCGTATGGATGTATGGGGCAACTCCCGGAAAGATGCTTTTAAAGATAAAGATAGTTTCTATCGAAGATTTTGAAAAACCAAACATAATGAATGCTTTTATAAGAGCAGTGGTAAGAATTGTAAGTGAAATGATATTTTATCTTGGATTTTTATGGGCATTTTTTGATAGTGTCAATCAAGCATGGCACGATAAAGCAGCAAAGACAGTAGTGATTAATGTTTAAAGTTTTACTCTTTTTAGTTTTATTTGCTTTAACTCTTTTTTCATTTGACAATAATGTACAAATCTTAGCTACAAAAATTAAAGGAAAAGATAACACCCTGTATGCCAGTGGAAATGTTGTAGTGTATTCGGATAGATATGTTATGACTGCTGACAAAGCAGAATATAACAAAACAACTAAAATCGTAAAGCTTTATGGCAATATAAATATTATTAGAGATTCTAACCTTTTTGTTAAGAGTAAATTTGCTAAAATTAACCTTGCTGATGATTCGTCATATTTTGATCCGTTTTTTCTTGATGATACAGATAGTAATATATGGATAAGAAGTCGTTTATCCAAAGTAAATAACGATATGTATTATACAAAAGATGCCATAGTATCCAGTTGTAATGTTTATAAGCCGGATTGGAAGATAACTTATACGAGTGGAGATTATAGTAAAAATACCAAGCTTGTTACAGTATATAATTCAATCTTTTATATTCATGATGTTCCTCTACTATATACTCCGTATTTTAGTTTTTCAACGGATAAAACAAGAAGAAGCGGACTTTTAAGACCATCTTTTGGTTATAGTTCAGAAGAGGGGGTATATTATAGGCAGCCTATATATATAGCTCCTTTTAAGAGTTGGGATTTGCAATTTGATCCACAAATTAGATCAAAAAGGGGGAAAGGAATTTATACTACTTTAAGATTTGCTGATTATGAGTACTCGACAGGTAATATTAAAACAGGATATTTTAAAGAAAAAAATTCTTATATAGATAAATATAATTTAAAAAATAGTTCTCACTATGGTTTTGAGGTAAATTATAACAGAAGTAAACTTTTTAGCAATTATTTTGGAGATAATGCACAAGATGCTCTATGGATAGACTCCAAATCTTTGAATGATGTAGATTATTTAAATTTACAAAAAGATAAAAATTATATCACTTCCAGTTTAATCACTTCTAAAATAAATTATTTTTTACGAAGAGATAAAGATTATATAGGTTTATATTTTAAATATTTTAAAGATACTTCTAAGATTTCCAATGACGATACTTTACAAACTCTGCCAAAACTACAATATCATAGATTTACAGAGCCGATACTTTTTAAAAATTTATTATATTCTATAGACTATAAATTTAACAATTACTATAGAAAGTCAGGTATAAATGCTAAACAAAATGAAATACTTTTACCAGTTATTTTTACAATACCTCTTTTTGAAAATTATTTGAATTTTTCTGTTTCTGAAAATGTGTATATGACTCATATTAACTATACCAATGAGTCTTCGGCATTACAAAGTGGTCAATATGTCAGCAATTATCATAAATTTTCACTAAGTACTGATTTGACAAAAAAATATGATGATTTTTTGCATACAATAAGTCTTGATTTGGATTATATAGTTCCTAGTTTTGACGATAAAAAGGGATATTTTGCAGATTTCATTACTCTCAACAAAGAACAAAAAAGTATTAATTTTCAACTTGAAGAGTTTTTTTATAGCAATAAGGGAGATCTATTTTTGACTCACAGAATGTCTCAATCCTATCTCTTTGATGCATATGATTATAAATATGGAGATTTATTAAATGAACTTATTTATAAATTTTCTGATAATTTAAATATAACAAATAATTTAACATATTCTCATAAAAACTCACAAATATCAGAGTTTCAAACAGGTGTACAATATAAAAATAATATGTATAAAGCAAATTTACTTCATACATACAAACATGGTCCGGATAAAGGAGATAGCAATATCATCTCCATTGGATTATCTACAAACTATTTTAGCAAATATAACTATTTTACAAATATTGACTATGATTTAAAAAATAGCTATACTCAAAATTGGGAACTTGGTGTAACAATGAGAAAAAAATGTTGGAATTATAGAATTAGCTACAAAGAGCATATAACACCTATATTAACAAGCAGTGGGTCTAATTCGGTTACAAGAAGAGGGATATATTTAACTATCAATTTTACCCCTATTGGTGGTGTGCAGTATAAATTTGAAAAAGATAACGGACAAAGTGAATAAATATTATGGATAAAGTAAAAGAGATAAAGGAAGCATTGAAGATCTTAGAGATTTCTCCGTTTGTTTCTCAAAAAGAGATAAAGGCAAAATATCTCGAATTGTCAAAAAAATATCATCCGGATATTTACAAAGATAAAGAAAAAATGATTAAAATAAATAGTGCTTATGAAACAATTAAAAAATATATAGATGATTTTAGATTCTCTTTTGATGAAGAAGAGATAAACAAACAGTATCCAGAGAGTTATCATGCAGATAGATTTAGATTTTAAATTACAAAACAGATCTGATTTAGCAATAAAATTTTTAGATAATAATTTGGAAGATTTGATACATTTAGACAAAAGCAAATGGATATTGTGTGCTCTTTCGCTTGATGCAATACCGGTAACAAGTATTATAGCAAAAAGATTACAATTTAAATATGATATACTATTTAGCGAAATGATATCAGCACCAAATAATCAAGAGTGTTTTATCTCTATTGTTACTGAAACTGAAGAAACTGTAATACATACGGAATTATTAGATAGTTTTGAGATTGGACTTGATTATATTCATGGACAGTCTCGTGTGAAATATGAGGAGGATATATTAAAAAAAATTTACAGATATAGAAAAGGAGAAAAGCTTGTTTCCATGAAAGATAAAAATATACTTTTTATCGATGATTCCTGCGAAAACAATTTGATAGCATTAGCCGGTATAAAAACAGCTATCAATACTGGTGCCAACAAAATAGCATATATGTGTGGCATTATATCAAAAGAAATAGAGGTGCTATTTAGAAAAGAGATAGATGAGTTGTTTTATCTACATAGTACATATAATTATATAGACAATCAACACTACTATGTTGAAAAGTTAAAAAAAATGGAAGAGGACGATATTTTACCGATATTAGAAAACAGTGAAAATTTTATCGTAAATATCGAAGAAAAAATGACAAAATAAAAGGAGAATGTATGAAATGTCATGTTGAAGTAGAAGTAAATAATAAAAAAGAGGAGTTTGAGATTGGTTATGTAGCCAAGCAAGCAAGTGGCTCCGTGATGATGAAAATTGGCGGAACAGTTATGATAGCTGCCGTTGCAAGAGATGAAGAACCTGTTGATGGAGATTTTACACCCTTGACTGTACAATATATAGAGAAATCTTATGCCATAGGAAAGATACCCGGAGGTTACATAAAAAGAGAAACAAGACCAGGTGATTTTGAAACATTAACCTCAAGGGTTGTCGATAGAAGTTTAAGACCACTTTTTCCAAAAGGATATGCATATCCAACTCAAATAACCATACTTGTAGTTAGTTCCGATAGCGAAACCGATTTGCAAACAATGGCTTTAAATGCAGCCTCTGTAGCACTATATCTTTCAGATATTCCTGTAAATAAATTAGTCTATGGGGTAAGAGTTGGCAAAGTAAATGATGAAATTGTAGTAAATCCTACAAATTCACAAATGCAAGATAGCTCACTTGATTTATATGTAAGTGGTTCAAAAGATGAACTTTTGATGATAGAGATGAGAGCTATACCTACTTTAAAAACCGATATTGCTCCTGTTACAGCCATAGATCCTATGGTTGATCCTACTATGGTAGAAGAAATAACGGAAATGCAACTATCAAACGAGTTGAGCAATGAAGAAACGATGAATGTGATAGAAGTTGCATCCAGAGCGATAAAAGAGGCAAGTGAAGCTTATGAAAAAGCTTTTGTGGAACTTAAAAAATCTGATGCTGATTTAACTCTTAAAGAGGAAAAAATAGATGAGTCAATATATGCATATATTGCAGAATTTTACAAAGATGATGTTTATGAAGCTTTGAATAATATGGCAAAAAGTGAAAGAGCTGGCGAACTTAAAAAAATAGTCGAAAAAATTATGAATGATGATATAGCTACTCAAGAGGAGTGGGATAAAGATACAGTATCAAAAGTATTGTCTGTTTTTAAAAGAGAAATTGTTAGAAAAATGATAGTCAATGATAGAAAAAGAGCTGACGGTAGAGATTTGAAAGAGGTAAGACCCATAAGCATAGAAACCAATATCCTGCCAAGAGTTCATGGTAGTTGTCTATTTACAAGAGGTCAAACTCAAGCACTTGTAACAGTTACTATAGGTAGTGACCAGGATGCTCAAATGTTTGATTTGTTGACAACCGACGGACCAAATTATGAGAAATTTATGGTAAATTACAATTTTCCTGGATTTTCCGTAGGAGAAGCTGCTCCTGTGAGAGCACCGGGAAGAAGAGAGTTGGGACATGGTAATCTTGCAAAAAGAGCTTTAGCTCCTTTAAATGATATGACATATCCACAAGTTATCAGAGTTGTTTCCGAAATTCTTGAATCAAACGGCTCATCATCTATGGCTACGGTTTGTGGCGGTTCTTTGGCCTTAAGAGCGGCAGGGGTAAAGACAAAGAAATTGGTTGCCGGTATAGCTATGGGACTTGTTTTTGAAGATGACAAGTATGCAATACTGACTGATATCATGGGTTTAGAAGATCATGATGGAGATATGGATTTTAAAGTTGCAGGAACCAGAGACGGTATCACGGCACTTCAGATGGATATCAAATTAGGAGGTATCGAATCTCATATCTTAAAAGAGGCACTTGAACAAGCAAAAGAAGGAAGAGATCATATACTAAGTATTATGGAAGAAGCTGATAAAAATATCGTGGTAAATGAGGATCTTTTACCAAGTACTGAGATATTTGGTGTACATCCTTCAAAAATAGTCGATATCATCGGAAAAGCCGGTGCTACCATAAGAGAGATTATTGAAAAATTTAATGTTTCTATCGACCTTGATAGGGAAAAAGGTGAAGTTAAAGTCGGAGGTACCGATAAAGCCAAGGTTAAGGCCGCATGTGATCATATAAAAGAGATAACAAGCAGAAGTGGTGGTGGTAGAGATAGAGGAGAGAGAAAAAAAGTTGAGTTTAAAAAAGGCGAAGAATTTCACGGAAAAGTTAAAAAGGTAGTAGAATTTGGTGCATTTATTGAGCTTAGAGACGGGGTAGATGGACTTTTACATATATCAAAGATAGCAAAAGACAGATCTGCCAAGATGCAAGATATACTTCATGAAGGAGACACTATAGATGTAGTAGTGCTTTCTCAAAAAGGATACAAAGTAGAATTGGGGTTAAAAGAGAGTAAATAAACTATAAGAGGAAATTAAAAATAAGTATATTTTAACAAATATTTTGGTATAATTTCGCCCAAAGTAAAGTGATAAGTAGGGATACGCAAGCCGAACGGACTTTACAAAAACAAAAGGAGTTTTTATGAAAAAAGTATTATTACTTTTATTGGCTATAGCCGGTGTTGCATTTGCCGGTGAAAATGGAGTTAAAGTTTTAACAGTTGCTGAAAATGCTTCTGGTTTAGCATCTTTTTCAGTTGTTGCAGCTGGAATTGGTCTTGGTTTAGCAGCACTTGGTGGAGCTATAGGTATGGGTAATACAGCTGCTGCTACGATAGCTGGAACAGCAAGAAACCCAGGTCTTGGTGGAAAGCTTATGACTACTATGTTTATCGCTCTTGCGATGATCGAAGCACAAGTTATCTATGCCTTGGTTATTGCTTTGATAGCACTTTATGCCAACCCTTTCTTAGGTTAAAATTCTAAAGGCTTTTAGCTTTTAGCTTTTAGCCTTTTATGCGATCGTGGTGGAACTGGTAGACACGCTATCTTGAGGGGGTAGTGCCTTCGGGTGTGGGGGTTCAAATCCCCCCGATCGCACCATTTACTTTTTGCAACTCTTATCACACTTTTTTAAACCCCTATTTTTTACTATATTGGTGATATTTATAACTACAAGATATGCACAATATAGCCAAACAATATCTAAAATTGTATTGTTTTTATAATCTGTAAAAAGATACATAGATGGCAACCATAAAAACATAGGCCATTTTAGATAGTGAAAAAACAGTATCCAACTTCCTTGAAGTTCCCTAAAAAGTTTTTTCATAAATTTTCCCTTGATAAGCTTGTTTTATAACTTTTATGTTATAATTATATCTTATTTATCCTCGAATAAGATATTTATATAGGAAAATCAATGGATATAAAAGAAAGTTTACTAAAAAGAGCAAACGGTGTTTGTGAGTTGTGTGGTAGTAGTGATGAATTGGATGTTTTTAAAGTTGAACCTAAAGATGAGTATATATTGGTTTGTAAAACTTGTTTGGATGGTTTAAGCAATCCCGATACTCAAGATATAAATCATTGGAGATGTTTAAATGATTCTATGTGGAGTGAAGTTCCTGCCGTTCAAGTGATGGCTTACAGGATATTAAAGTCCATATCCAGTGAGGGATGGCCTCAAGATATGCTTGATATGCTTTATCTTGATGATGATACGAAAGAGTGGGCGGAGGATATAGAGGATGAACATTCGGATATTCAGCCTACACTTGATAGCAATTCAACTATTTTAAATAGCGGAGATAGTGTAACTATCGTAAAAGATTTGGATGTAAAAGGAACCGGTTTTACTGCAAAAAGAGGAACTGTCGTAAAAAACATATCCCTTACGGACAATCCGGAGCAGATAGAGGGTAGAGTCAATGGAGTAAAGATAGTTTTACTCTCAAAGTTTTTAAAAAAAGTTTAATGAAGACGATATGATAAAAAAGTGTTTATTCCCTGCGGCCGGATATGGTACTAGATTTTTACCCGCTACTAAGGCTATGCCAAAAGAAATGTTACCCATACTTACAAAACCTTTGATACAGTATGGAGTAGAAGAAGCTAAAGAAGCAGGATGTAGCATCATGGCTATTATAACAGGAAGAGGCAAAAGAGCCATAACTGATCATTTTGATATATCATATGAACTTGAGCATCAAATCAAAGGAACATCAAAGGAAAATCTCTTAAAAGAGATAAGGGCTTTGATAGAAAATTGTACTTTTACTTATACAAGACAAAATGAAATGAAAGGTCTGGGAGATGCTATACTTAAAGGTGAACCGTTAATAGGCAATGAACCTTTTGGTGTTATATTGGCGGATGATTTGTGTGTTAATTCAAGGGGAGAGAGTGTTTTAAAGCAAATGGTAAAACTGTACAACAAATACCAATGCTCTATTGTTGCCATAGAAGAAGTTGAAAAAGATGAAGTGTATAAATATGGTATTATCGAGGCTACAGAGATAGAAAAGGATATTTTTATGGTAAAAGATATGGTAGAAAAGCCGGATATCGATAAAGCACCGAGCAATCTTGCCATAATAGGTAGATATATACTCTCTAATGATATTTTTAAGATACTAAAAGATACTAAACCGGGTAAAAACGGAGAGATTCAAATAACAGATGCTCTAAAAGAGCAGACAAAACAAGGCAAAGTTATAGCTTATAAATTTAAAGGTAAAAGATTTGATTGTGGAAATGTTGATGGTTTCGTAGAAGCAACTAATTATTTTTATAATCAAAAGATATAAATGACATTTATCTATATATAGTAATTCAAAATTAAGATTTATTTGATATTTTTACTCATTCTCAAAATTTCATCCTTAAAATTTTTCTGAAGTTGTGGATTGATTTTTTATTCTTAAAAAATTTAATACCCTTAAAACCGTTCATATATTAAACAAATCTTAATTTTAAATTACTATGAATATTATATTTGATAGAGCATTTTAAACCCTTTTTGGGTAAAATATCCAAAAATATAGACGGATAGAGAAATGACAGAAAAAGAGTATAAAAAAAATATTAAATTACTAAATAAATGGGCTAAAGCTTATTATACCGAGGACGATCCTCTTGTGAGTGATGAAGAGTATGATAAGCTTTATAGAGAAGTGGAGGCTTTTGAGAGGGAGCATTCCGAACTTATAGATAAAAACTCCCCTACACAAAGAGTGGGTGGGGAAGTGCTTGATGAGTTTCAAAAGGCTACTCATCTTAGCCGTATGTGGAGTATGGAGGATGTTTTTGACGAGAGTGAGCTAAAAGAGTGGGTAGAGAGGATATATAAAAATGTCGGGGTTTGTGAATTTTACTGTGAGCCGAAGTTTGACGGAGCGAGCTTAAATATCATCTATGAAAACGGGGCTTTAAAACAAGCCATAACGAGGGGTGACGGCTCTATCGGCGAGGATGTTACTCACAATGCAAAAGCTATCAAGTCCATACCGAAGACTATAGACTATGATGAACTTATAGAGATAAGAGGCGAAGTTTTGATGCCAAGAGATAAATTTGAAAGACTAAATGAGGAGAGATTGAAACTTGGAGAGCAACCCTTTGCCAATCCCAGAAATGCAGCTGCGGGTAGCATGAGGCAACTTGATAGCTCCATAACGGCAAAAAGAGAGCTTTTGTTTCAGCCTTGGGGGGTTGGAGTAAATACCCTCGGATATGAAAAACTGTACGATATGATGGGCTTTGTTTACTCTCTTGGTTTTTTGGCTCCACCAAAAAGAGCCGTTTGTAAAGATATAGATGAGATACAAAAGCTTTATGATGAGTTTGTCAAACTGAGAGAGGAGTATCATCTCATGCTTGATGGAATGGTGGTTAAGGTCAATGATATAGCTTTGCAAGATAGACTTGGCTACACGGTGAAAAATCCAAGGTGGATGTGTGCCTATAAGTTTCCAGCTATCGAAAAGATGACAACCATCAAAGATATAGTTTTTCAAGTTGGAAGAACGGGAGTGGTTACACCCGTAGCCATCGTCGAGCCTGTTAATATAGAGGGTGTGGTGGTAGAGAGAGCCACACTGCATAATTTTGACGAGATAAAAAGAAAGGATATAAGGATAGGCGATAAAGTCATCATTATACGAAGCGGGGATGTGATACCAAAGATCATAAGAGTGCAGACGAATTTTAGAGACGGAGATGAGATAGAGATAAAAAGACCGACTCACTGTCCGATATGCGGTAGTGAGCTTTTGGATGAGGGTATACTTTTGAAATGCCAAAATCTCCTTTGTGAAGCAAGGGTGGTAAACTCCATCATCTATTTTGCAAGTAAAAAGTGTCTAAATATCGAGGGTTTAGGAGATAAAATAGTAAAGCTTTTATATGATAAAGGACTTGTAAAGAGTGTTTTGGATCTTTTTGAACTAAAAAGAGAGGAGCTTTTAAAACTTGAGGGCTTTAAAGAGAAAAAGGTAGAAAATCTTTTGAACTCCATTGCAGGAGTCAAAGGTGCGGAGTGCTGGAGATTTGTCAATGCTCTTGGGATAGAGCATATAGGAGAGGTGGCGAGTAGAAAGATATGTGAAAAGTTCGGAGTGGACTTTTTTGGGGTTAATAAAGAGAATCTTTTGGAGATAGATGGATTTGGCGAAGAGATGGCGGAATCCTTTTTGGAATTTTTAGGAGTCAACGAAGAGCTTGTAAAAAAGCTCATATCTATCATAGAGCCAAAAAAACCCGAAATAAAAAAAGAGATGCGATCTTTATTTAGTGCCAAAACCGTAGTTTTGACGGGAACTATGAGCGAAAGCAGGGATAAAATAAAAGAGGAGCTAAGAAGTCTTGGAGCGAAAGTAACAAGCTCCGTGAGCAAAAAGACGGACTTTGTAGTCTATGGAGAGGATGCTGGTAGTAAGCTTGAAAAGGCGAAAAAACTCGAAGTCAAAACGATAACCGAAGAAGAGATGAGAGAGATGATGAATGAGGCTTGATAAATTTCTTATGGAAAACGGTTTTTTTGAGAGTAGAAACCAAGCCCATAGTGCTATAAAAGATAGGAATGTTTTTATAAACGGTGTTATCGTCCAAAAGCCGAGTTTTTTGGTGGATAGGGATGACAAGATAGAGGTGCTTGAAAAGATAAGGTATGTCAGTCGAGCCGGAGATAAACTAAAAGAGTTTTTAAAAGATAAAGATATAGAGTTAAAAGATAAGGTATGTCTTGATATCGGCAGTAGTACGGGCGGTTTTGTAGAGGTTTTGTTGGAGTTCGGGGCAAAAGAGATTACGGCGGTGGATGTCGGCAAAGAGCAACTTCATGAAAAGTTAAGAAATAATCCCAAAGTCCACTCGTTTGAGGAGTGTGATATAAGAAATTTTCAAATCGATAAAAAGTTTGATATAGTTACTTGCGATGTTTCGTTTGTGAGTGTAAGTGTGATACTTGATGATATTTTGAGGTTGTCAAATGATAAGATTATACTTCTTTTTAAGCCACAGTTTGAAGTGGGAAAAGATGTCAAAAGGGATAAAAAAGGGGTGGTAAAAGACCAAAAAGCGATAGAGAGAGTTTTGAGGGATTTTGAGAGTGAACTTGTAAAAAGAGGCTACAGAGTGCTGATAAAAGAGGAGTCTAAGATAAAAGGAAAAGAGGGAAATGTCGAATACTTCTTCTATATCAAAAAGTAAAATCACCTCTCTTGCTATCGGAGGGTTTGACGGTATCCATAAAGCCCATCAAGAGCTTATAAAAAGGCTTGATGAAAACGGCACTTTGATGATAGTGAGTAAATATGGCTCAAACTTGACTCCAAAAGAGTATAGATGTCGATTCGTGGATAGATCATGTTTTTTTTATGACCTTGAAAAGATAAAAGATTTTAACTGCAAAGAGTTTGCCGACTTTTTAAAAGAGGAGTTTCCCGCTCTAAAAAAGATAGTTGTGGGGTATGACTTTAGATATGGTAAAGATAGGAGTTGCTCTCCCCAAGATCTTAAAAAGTACTTCAGAGTGGAGGTCGTAAATGAGTATAAACTTGAGGGAGTGTCGGTACATTCGGGAGTTATAAGAGAGCTTTTGAAAAACGGCGATATTAAAAAGGCAAATAAGCTTCTATGCAGGTTTTATAGCATTGAAGGCAAGGTGGTCCACGGTCAAGGTATCGGAGGCAAAGAGCTTATTCCTACTTTAAATGTCGTTGTAAAGGATTTCTTACTCCCTAAGAATGGGGTTTATGCCACAAAAACAAAGGTGGACGAAAAACTGTATAACTCTGTTACTTTTATAGGTATTAGAGAAACGACTGATGGAGAGTTTTCCGTGGAGACCCATATCTTGGATAGGTATATTGAGTGTAAAAGCGAAACTTTGGAGATACTTTTTGTAGATAGGATAAGGGACAATCAAAAATTTAGCTCACTTGATGAGTTGAGAACAGCTATAGAGAAAGATATAAAAAGAGCAAAGGAAATTTTAGATGAATATTAAACCGGAATGTCTTGTTTGCATATACAATCAAGCTTTAAAGACTTCAAAGGTGGCAAACTGTGATGAAAAGACAACAAAAGAGTTACTTGATAGCACTTCAAAGATATTGATGGAGCACGGTTTGGATGTAACTCCACCGTTTATTGCCAAAGATATATATAAAAATCTCTCAAAAAAGTTAAAAAGCGATGATCCTCTGAAAAATGTCAAAGAGAAAAGCACTAAAGAGGCTTTGAAATATGTGGGATTTATCAAAGATAAGATAAAAAAGAGCGATGATGAGCTTTTTAGTGCCATAAAAGCTGCGATTGCCGGAAATGTCATAGACTTTGGTGCCAAAGTACAGTTTGATCTAAAAGAGGCGATAGAGGAGGTTTTTGATAAGGAGTTTGGCATAAACGACTATGAGAGCTTAAAAGAGGATCTAAAAAAGGCTCAAACGGTTATGCTCATAGGCGATAATTGCGGAGAGCATGTGTACGATAAGATACTGCTTGAAGTTTTGACAAAGAGATTTCCTAAAAAGAAGTTTATCTATGCCACAAGAGGAGAGCCTATTATCAACGATGTGACGATAAGAGAAGCTAAAGAGATAGGCATAGATGAGGTTTGCGAAGTGATAAGTAGTGGAGTGGATACTCCCGGGCTTGATCTAAATAGAGCCGATAGAGAGTTTGTAAAGAGATTTGAAAAGACCGATCTTATTATAGCCAAGGGTATGGGAAATTATGAGACGATGTATGGTGTCTTGGATAAAGAGATATACTTTTTGTTTAAGATAAAGTGTGATGTTGTAGCAAATAGTTTAAAAAAAGAGGTGGGAGATATTGCGATACTCAAAAATAGTATTCGAACAAAATCTTAAAAGTTTTCAAAGTATTGAAAAAAATATGGTATAATATTTTCAAAGTATTGAAAAGGCACTAAATGTTGAAAAAACTTATTTCGCTATCCAACCAATTTTTTTCTCTGCCTGATGTTAAATTTAAGAGATATCTTTATTACAAGATAGATTTTCAATCCAAAATCATAGGTATACTAGGACAAAGAGGAGTCGGTAAAAGCACCCTTTTAAGACAAATTGCAAAAAGCTATAAAGTCCCGACTTCAAAAAAGCTATATATTAGTGCCGATAATGTTACTAAAAGCCTTAGCGAGATAGCCCAAGAGTTTAGTGAGTCCGGCGGTGAAATACTTTTGATAGATGAGATACATAAAGCTAAAGATTTTGCAAAAGAGCTGAAGAGGATATATGATTTTACAGATATGAAAGTTATCTTTTCCGGCTCTTCCGCTCTTGAGATAGAAAATAGCAAAATAGACCTCAGCAGAAGAGTGTTGTTTTACAAGCTATATAGTCTATCTTTTAGAGAATTTATAGCTATAAAATATGGTATGGATTTGCCGGCTATCAAGCTTGAGGATATTGTAAAAGAGCATCAGGATATAGCTTTGGATATCAAAAAGCATTTTAAGCCTTTGGAGTATCTTTCGGCTTATAAGAGATTTGGCTCATATCCCTTTTTTACCGAGGGCGAGTTGGGTTATGATTTAAGGCTTGTAGAGATAGTAAATATCATTTTAGATAGTGAAGTAGCAACTATATATAATATAGAGTATCAAAAGATTTATACCATTAGAAAGCTTTTGGAGCTATTTTGCTGTAGTGTTCCATTTGAGCTTAATATCCAAAACATATCAAAACTCACAGGTATAAGCAGAAATACATTGTATTCATATCTTTATTATCTACAAAAGGCAAATCTCATAGAGATAACGGGCGGAAACTTTAAAAATAAAAAGCTTTTAAATAAGCCCGATAAGATATATCTTGAAAATATCAATCTATACAATATCTTATGTGACGAGCCGAATATCGGAAGTGTCAGAGAGAGTTTTTTTGTTTCTCAATCTAAAGTAAATCATTTGATAAAGTATGATAAAAGAGGAGATTTTTTAATAGACAATCGATATCTTTTTGAAATAGGCGGTAAAAACAAATCTTTCGAGCAGATAAAAGATTTGTCGGATAGTTTTGTGGTATCGGATGATTTGGAGATAGGGTACGGGAAAAAGATACCTCTTTGGTTGTTCGGATTTTTATATTAAAAAGCGGGAATTATGAAAGATAAAGTTTTTTTAAAAGAGCTTGATAAGCAGTTTGAGTTTGATGAAGAGGTGGCGAGTGTATTTGATGATATGCTCGATAGGTCGGTGCCTTTTTATAGGGAAGTTTTAGACCTTGTTAGCGAACTTGTCGTAAAAAATTGCGAAAAAAATGACAGGGTTTGCGATCTTGGCAGTTCAACAGCCACGACACTTTTGGAGATATATAAAAAATCCGATAAAAATCTGCATCTTGCGGGAATCGATAACTCAAAGGCAATGGTAGAGCGATCAAAAAGAAAGATATCGGCATTCGGAGCAGACATAGAGATAAAAGAAGGCAATTTTATCATAGACGAGATACCTACCTCAAAAGTGATACTTGCAAACTATACTTTACAATTCGTAAGACCTGCAAAAAGAGCGGCACTTGTCAAAAAGATATATAACTCTTTACAAAAAGGGGGCTTGTTTATTTTTAATGAAAAAGTGATATATGAAGATAACAAACTTCATAAGCAGATGATAGATATATACTATGACTTCAAAAAAAAGATGGGCTATAGCGAGTATGAGATAGCCAAAAAGAGAGAGGCACTTGAAAATGTGCTTATCCCCTACAGCGATGAAGAAAATATAACTATGGCAAAATATGCCGGTTTTAAACGAGTGGATATCATCTTTAAATGGGCGAATTTCACCTGCTTTTTGGCTAAAAAAGATTAGTTGTCTCTAAAAAGTTCCGGTTTTGTTTTTTTGATATGATTGATGACTTCAATGATTTCATCAACTCCCATTTCACCATCTTCGTTAGCAAAGACCTCATCTATGCCATTTAAATATATTTCTATAGAGTCTTTTAAATTTTCTTTTTTTATACCTGCAAAATATAGTGCCACTTCAAGCATATCTACAAGTTGCATGGATAGTTCTTCTATCTCTTTTTCCGCTTCATTCAGTTTATCTTGTAACATGTTATTCCTTTTTATTTGTTTTCTACTTTATATATCGCATCTTCTACCTGTTTTTTTATATTTTCATATAAAAAACTATCTTTAAAACTTTTTATCACTCCACCACTTGCATTGGCATGACCTCCGCCTTCTCCAATCTCTGCGGCTATAACACTGACATCTACTTTTCCGTTTCCTCTTAAAGAGATATTTCTTCTTGCATTTATGTTCATAAAAAAGTCGAAATTCGGATTTTTTACTAAAAAGTCATTTCCTATAACAGAAACATTCGATATGGAGTATGTAAGTATCCCTTTGTAGCCTTTGTACTCTATGCTCATCTCATCTTTTTTCTTTGTTAAAAGTTCTACTACATATTTGGATATGAGATTATCCAAGGTATCATCTTTGCTAAAACCTTTAAAGAACTTTTTTTTGAGCTTATGCAAAGCATTATCAAGAGCTATATTGGCCCCTGCTTTATCATAATATTCATAAGAATTTTCAAGCATATTAAATATATACTCATTGTTTTCTCTTGGAAACATTACTCTATTTACCTCTTTGGCATCGCTAACAAGTTTTAAAAGCACTTTGCCAAGTTCGAAATATTTATCTTTGGATAGCCATATATCTATAGCATTAGTGATTTCACTAAACTTTTTCAACTTTTCATCAGGAGAAAACTTTTTAGAAAAATGATCATATGTTATTTTGGTAGCACATCTATTTTCATCAAGATAATACCAATCAAATTTTTCAGCACATTCTCTTCCAGTTTTGTGATGATCCAGTAGTAAAAGTTTGCAATTTTCAAGATTTTTTACTTTTTCATCTAAAAAGTTGGCTTGTTGCATAGATAAATTTAGATCAGTTATGAGTATCAAACTCTCTTCTTTATTATCTTTTTCTATGTTGCTTAATATCTGTTCAATCTTTTGGGTTATCTCATTTCCATAATTTGAATTATAAAAATTTATATCTTTATAATATTTTTTGGTTACAAGTTGGCAACCGTATCCGTCAAGATCGATATGCGAAAGGTGATATAGTTTCATTTTTTTCCTTTATAATTTTTCTATATTTATGGTATCTATTACTTCAAAAGTGACATTTGGATCAATCTCGGCATGGCTTAAAACAACAACATCAAGTCCAAATTTTTCAAATATATCTTTGATAGATTTTCTAAGCAATGGATCTACTATGAGTATAGCCGGAGCTATGCCTTTTTGTAGCATCTTTGAAGCTTCATTGCTTATAGCTTCAACCAGGGCATTTATTTGTCCTATATTAAGAAGAAGATCTCTAATGCCATTTTTATCTTGAAGTTTATCAAGAAGTTTTTGCTCAGTTTCAGTACTAAATGTCATGAGTTTTATAACTCCTTTTTCATCTTTGTATAGATTTGTTATCACTCTTGAAAGTTTTGCTCTTACCTGCTCAACAATAATATCTACATTTTTTGTTATCTCTGCTACATCGCTGATACCTTCTAAAATAGTTAATAAGTCTTTGATAGGTATCTTTTCATGGAGTAGAGCTTTTAAAACTTTTTGTATTAAGCCGATATTTGCAACTCTCAGACAATCTTCTACAACGATAGGATAATCTTTTTTTAGTTTTTCAATAAGGTCATTTACCTCTTGTCTTGACAGCAAATCTTCAGCATATTTTTTAACAAGTTCACTCATGTGTGTCGATATGATTGTAGCCGGGTCTATAATAGTATAACCTTTCATAATAGCATCATCTTTTTGATCAGCATCTATCCAGACAGCATCAAGACCAAATGCGGGTTCTTTGGTAGGAATTCCATCTATATCATCCGTTGATAAGCCACTATCCATAGCTAGAAATTTATCGGCATATATCGTACTTTTTCCTATCTCTATACCCTTTAAGAGTATAGTGTATTGGCTTGGTTCAAGATGCAAGTTGTCTCTGATTCTGACTTGAGGTATCAAAAATCCATAATCAGTAGCTATCTTTTTTCTCATATTTTTTATACGAGCAAGAATATCTCCACCTTGAGCCGGATCAGCAAGTTTAACAAGTTGATATCCAAGATCCAATTCAAGAATTTCTTGTTTTAATATATCATCAAGAGCCTTTTCTTCTATCTTTTTTTCCTCTTCAGGAGTTAAAAGATTTTCTTTTGCTCCAGTTTCTTCGTCAGTCGAATCTTTTTGGGCAAATTCTTTTGACATGTAATTATCTTTACCAATTTTTATAAAGTAACCAAGAGCCAAAAATAATGCTCCAACAAATAGTAATGATATAGTTGGAAGTCCAGGAACTAAAGCAAAAAGCACCAGTATAAAACCTACTATAAAAAGTGTTTTTTGTTCATTTACTAATTGATTTATAATACCATCGGCAAAATTCTCTTTTCCTCCACTTGCTCTTGTGATAATGATACCAGTACCAGTGGATACTATCAAGGCGGGTATTTGCGAAACAAGACCATCACCTATGGTAAGAATTGTGAAAGTTTTTGCACTTGCACTAAGATTCATATCGTATTGAAACATGCCGATAAGAAAGCCACCTATTATATTGATGATAGTAATAATGATACCAGCTATTGCATCACCTTTTACAAATTTACTCGATCCATCCATGGCTCCATAAAAATTTGCTTCTTGTATGATAGCTTCTCTTCTGGCTCTTGCTGTGGCTTCATCAATAAGACCCGCATTCAAATCTGCATCTATAGCCATCTGCTTTCCAGGCATTGCATCAAGTGTAAATCTTGCAGCAACTTCTGCAACTCTTGTTGAACCTTTTGTAATAACGATAAAATTTATCAAAACCAATATCACAAAAACTATAATACCTATGACATAATTGCCCCCTACAACGAACTGCCCAAAACTATCTATAATGCTACTGACCGCAGATGGTCCTTCATAACCTTTGCTTAATATCATTCTTGTTGTAGCGATGTTTAAAGATAGTCTGTAAAGAGTTATGATGAGTATCAGTGTCGGAAATGTGGTTAAGTCTGTTGGTTTTGGCACATAAAGAGATACAAGAATGATAAGTACTGATATAGAAATAGAAACAGTTAAAAAGAAATCCAATATATAACTCGGCAACGGAACTATTATAATAGCCAAAATAGCTATAATAAGAGCGACGATAGTCAAGTCTTTCGATCTTGTAATAAAATCTAATAAAGGAGATAAAATCCCAAGAAATCTTTTTTTACCGATACTCATAATTACATTATATCTTTTAAGGAAATCTCATTTAAAAAATTGTCTATTTTCATCTGGAGTCTATTTAAAAATGGCCAAATTTGACAAGTTTCAGCTTTCTTTGATTTGCAAGATTTTTTTGAAGGAGAGCATTCAAAAACTGTTGGAGCCTTTTTTTCAGCAAATTCTATAACATCTTTTACGGATATCTCTTCAGGTGCTTTTGATAGTTTAAATCCCCCTCTGGCTCCTTTATACGAGATAAGTATCTCTTCTCTTGCTAAACTTTGTAAAATCTTTGCTAAAAAGCTTTTTGATATATCTAATTGTTTTGATAGTGTATCAACATCAACAGGATCGTTTTCTTTGGATATTAGAATTAGCGAAAGCAAAGCATATTCACTTGCTTTTGTAAGTAACATGATACTCCTTAGGTTTTTTAAATAGGAGTAATATTGTACTAAATATTTTCTAATCTTTATATTAATTTATGTTTTTTTCTGTATAATTCCATTTCTAAATGTTATAATACATTAGAAAATACCAATCAAGGAGGTCATTATGGCTTTAGATTCGGCGAAAAAGATGGAAATCATCAAAGAGTTTGCCAGAAGTGAAGGTGATACGGGTTCTACAGAGGTGCAAATAGCACTTTTAAGTGAAAGAATTAAGTATTTAACAGAGCATTTAAAAGTAAATAAAAAAGATCATAGTTCAAGACTCGGTCTTTTAAAACTTGTAGGTCAGAGAAAAAGACTTTTAAGATATCTTAAAAGAAAAGATTTTGATACTTACACAAAAGTTATAACTGCTTTATCTATCAGAGATAAATAAAAACATGTGAGCGAAGTTTACCTCGCTCACTAATTCCTCACAAAATATACAGAATTTCGCATCAAATTAACAATAAAATTGTACTAATATCAACAAAACTGCTCAAATAGTGTTATAATTAAGTTAAATCATATAACAATTTGTATATAATACACACTTAATCGTATAATTTAAGTAAAAAGTAGTATTTTAATGGAAATTAATGATATTTTCAATTTGCTTCATAATGCAATAGAGGCTAAAAATTTTGGCAAAAAAATCAGTCAAAAAGAGATGTCTAAAAAACTAGGTATATCCATGAGAACATATCAAGATTGGAGACTGGGCAATTCTAAACCCCAAGCTGTTATGTCTGTTTTTAAGCTTCTTAGTGAACTTGATGATGATGAAATACTAAGAGTTGTAAAAAGAGTAAAAAAAGAGATAGGGTAAAATATGGCGGTAACTTTAAGCAGTAAAGAGAAAAAAGCACTTGACGATATCTTTGTTTCTATCACAGAAGAAAGAAATTTTTTTGACAATATTAAAATATTAATTAAAAAAATAAAAAGATTTATTTTTGTATCATTTTCCCATCTTTGACACTTCCATCAAATTTTAAAAAATAAAATCCCTATATTTAGGGCTTTTGTAGCTTTTTTTCTCAAATTTCTTTCAAATTGTAGTGAAAACTTTTTTATTTATATTAACTAATTAATAGTAATTATATTATAATCTTATTTGAAAACTATCAAGGATATAGAGTTATCACTTCCAAAGGACATAAGTATTTAAATATAATTGATTCATGCAGAGAAGGTAAAAAGATAAAACAGAAAGCTATAGCAAATCTTGGAAGAGTTGATGAACTTAATAAAGCATCAATAGAAAATTTAGCAGCAAAACTCTTAGAGATAATCGATAGTGATAAAAAATTAGATGATAAGTTAACTCCTAATATAGAAGAGCTTGATAGATATAACTATGGTTTTATAGCTTATAAAAATATTTGGAATAGATTTAAGCTTGATGATATATTAGATAGTATCTCTAAAGATAAAAAGATACAATTTGATTTGAGACCGCTTAACATTTTGTATAAATGAGTAATTTGACTTTTTATAAAATGAATTGTATCTAAAATCATCTTATTTTTGGCACCATCAACCCAACTGTGTAAATCCAAAAACTTACCAAGTTTGGTAAAATAACAAACTTGGTTAAATTTACAAAAGGATTTATACTATGAGTTTAGTAAACAAAGAAGAGATAGCCAAAGCCATAAGGAGTGGTAAAGGTATCAATATCGAAGAGATATTGGATGAATTTAAAAGTATGCTCAAAGAGGTATATCAAACAGCTACAGAAGTAGAACTTACAGACCACTTAGGTTATGAAAAGTATACTAAATCTAATAATTCTAATTATCGAAACGGACACAACAAAAAAATATTAAGAAGTAAATATGGAGAGTTTGATGTATCCACACCAAGAGATAGAGACGGAACATTCGAACTACAGTTGGAGTGAACTATCTACTTTTTATAAATATCCGGAGGCTATTAAAAAGTTGATTTATACTGCAAATCCTATAGAATCATTAAATTCAAATATCAAGAGAAAAATTAAATCCAAAGGCTCTTTTCCCACTATGGAATCAGCTTTTAAAATACTCTATCTTTCTACTCAGCAGATACAGACAAAATGGGATAAAACAAAGGTTAGAAATTGGAGTGAAATTTATCCTCAACTTTGCATATTTTTTCAAGATATTATGATAAAATATACAAATTGAGGATATAGGGTTAGAGGTGGTTTACGGTTCTTTCTTTGTCAAGATTAAAATCAAATTAGAATAATATAACCAACCAACAGTTAGTCGAAACTGATTTTATAAAGAGTGTTTGATTGAAGGGGGAGAGGTTTTTGTCTTTCCTTCTTTTGGATCAAAGGGCTTTCCTATAAAGTATCCTTGAGCCATATTTATATCGTATTCTTCTAAGATTTTAAGTATGTCTTCATTTTCTACAAATTCTGCTATGCTTTTTATTTTTAGTGATTGACAAATTTCTGAAATACTTTTTAAAATGGTTTTTGCATTTTCATCTTTTAAGATTTTTAAAATAATAGAGCCGTCGATTTTTAAAATATCGGGTTTGATATTGATAATATAATTAAAGCCGGAGTATCCGCTACCAAAATCATCTATAGCAATTTGTATATTAAATTTTTTTAGAGCATCTATCCTTTTTGTAAATTTTGCATTATTATATATAGGCATATCTTCCAATATTTCTATGGTTAAAAAATGTGAGTATTTGATATTTTTATTGATAAGATCTGTTAACATTTCATATATAGTATCATCAAAAAAATCTCCTATGTCAAAATTGACACTGACTGAGATATTGTGTTTTTTTATCATAGAGAAAGCTTTTACAAGCATGATTTTAGTCAAAGTTCTATATATAGTTGTTCGTTTGATCATCGGTAAAAATTGTGCCGGCGAAAAAATATCTCCATTTTTATCTACAATTCTTGCGAGAGCTTCATACTTAACTATTTTATTGCTTTTTATATTAAGAATGGGTTGAAAATATGCTTCCAATCTATTTTGCTTTATGGCATTTGTGATTTCATCAAGAAGTAAAATATGTTTTGTGCTTATTTTGTTGTTATTTATAACAACTCTATTTCTTCCTCCGGTTTTTGCTATGTAGAGCATTTTATCCGCATTAATAATGGCATCTTCAAGAGATTTGTTTTTATAAGGTGTCGGATTTACCCCGATAGATATTGTAACATTTAGATTTTTATTATTGACCCTTATGGGTTGAGAAGATATAGTTGTAAGGATTCTGTTTGAGATTGATTTTATGGTTTCTATATTGACTTTTTTAGTAAAAAATATCAAAAACTCTTCTCCTCCATATCTTATCAAAATATCAAAAGTTCTTGTTGCATTCATTAATCTTTTTGCAATAGTTTCCAAGACTATATCTCCTATATCGTGTCCGTATCTGTCATTTATTTGCTTGAAATGATCAATATCTGCCAAGGCTATGGCACATGAGCGAAGATCTATATGTTTTTTAATTTCATCCAAATAATTTCTATTGTAAAGATGTGTAAGAGGATCGATATTGCTTTTTTTTCTTTGTTTAAAGTAGATAAATGTTTGTAAAACAATAGATAGTAAAATGATTATTAGCAATATGGACATCAAAATAAGCAATTTTTGAATAGGTTTTAATATTTGCATTAAAGTTTTATACTCTTGCATAGAGATATCAAAAACTAAAATAATTTTTTCATTTTTATATTTATTGAAAGGATATAGATATGTTACCCAAAGGTTTGAAATATCTTTTTGCAGGGTATAATTTGGTTTTTTGCTCTTAATGACACTACCCCAAACAGGAGATATTGGTGTAAAGATTTGGTGCCAATCGCCTCTTTCTTTTACATCGTAAGAGCCGTCGGCAAGATATCTAAATGCACCGTTTTTGTCGAGATAAACAAGATAGACATACTTATATTGAGCATTTGAAAAAAGAGATAAAAGTTCGTTTACATACTCTCTTAATGATTTATTTTTTTGTAGAGAGCGAGTTAAATCTTTTGGTGCAATTTTTACAATCTTCTCTTCTATCTTTTTTGCTAAATGTTGTGCATGTAATTTTTCTATGTTTATGATTTCTTTTTCTTCTTTTGTTAGAGTATTGTTGGAAAATGCAAAAAGAGCTACGATGCACACTATAAGTAATATCAGTAAAAATAGATAAAGTTTTACAAAAGAATTTTTAAGATGTAACATACTCACTCTAAAAATTTGATATACTCTTTTGGTATATTTTTATATCTTTTATGAATAATTTTGCTATTTAAAACAAGATTTGGTCTTCCTTTTTGCCAAAAAAATGCCCCTATATCCAAATCTTTATGCTTTTTATAATCTTCATATTTTGTACTTATTATTGGCGGTAAATTGTATTTATTGTTTATTTGTTTAAAAAAATCAGAATTATTTGTCAGTATAAGATCAGCTTTATCATAAGAGTTTACTTTTATCAAATATTTGTCGTTTTTAAATATATCATCAAAATAGTGGTCGGTATTGTATATTTTGATCATACCTTTGTTTGTAAATATATTTGCAATATTTTGTATAATCTTCGCTTTTAAACTTGAAAGATTGTTTCCAAAAAGCGATAGAGATAAAAATATGACAAAAAATATCTTTTTCAAAACTGATACTCCAAACCTATCCAAACTCTTCTGTCTATAGGACTAACTTCGCTTAATCTGTTGATAACAGGAGGCATGGACGGAACAATTCTTATATAGTTACTTTTTAAAGCTTTATTGAAGATGTTTTCTCCTTTTACAAAGAGAGATAATTTTCTCGAATAGCGATAAGAAATCGTACTATTGAAATTCCATCCGTTTTTATCTATCCCATCCCATTTCTTAAATACAAGAGAATTATAAAAATCAAATCTATCAATAGTGTCATATAGGCTTATAAATGCTCCGTAATTTACTCTTTTGTTTGAAGAGTTACCTCTTTTTAGTATAGAACTCCAGCCGTTAAAGATGACTTTATTTTGAGGGTTAAAAAAGTATTTATAGTCCAACAATACAGAATTGGTTGTATATTTATCTTTAGAATTAAGATATCCTTTTGTTGCAAAATTAAAATAACAACCGTCTGTGATTTTCATATGTCCCAATGTGATTGAAGTTGTATATTTTTTAGTTTTTCGTGTTAACTGTGTGGCAAATACCATAACTTTTGTTTTGTCGAGATCGTATGTTTTGTGGTATAAAACACTGTTGTCATACAATATTTGCATAGAAGGAGAACTTTCTCCTGTGAAGATAAAAGTTTTGCTTGTCCAATTAAGACTGTTGTAGATGTATCCCAATCTTGCAGAGTATGTATCGTAATTGGTAATATTGGCATTTTCAAGCATTTTGTCATATTTGATTGAAGCCGTTATAATGTTTGAATTATTTATGCTGTATCTATTTTCCAAAAAAGAGGAGAATATAAACTCACTGCTATATCCCCCGCTATTTGCCATATTTTTAACTCCAAGTCTATACTCCGGTATAGTAAAATGCTTATATCTGCTTTGAATTCCGATTGTAAATTTGTTTTTTCTGCTTTCGTAAGCTTTGAGGATTTGAGCATTTGCAACACTTTCTCTGATCTTTTTATATAAATCTTGATATATATAATTTGGAGGTATAACACCTAAAACACTATAAGACGAATCAAAATTTTTCATATTGCTTCTTGAGTAATTTAAAGAAGCTTTTATGCCGTTATCTCTATTTTTGTAGTAAACACCCGTATAAAAAAAGTCAAAATCAATATGCGGATCTTTAGGATCAATATTTGGACTTATTCCCATGAATGTATCGAGTTTGCCTCTTGAGGCTTGCATTTCCCATCTGATATTTTCTTTTTGAAGTGAGCCGAAGAAATATTTTATTTTTTTATCTTCCGATAGTGGAATGTTGTTGTGATGAACTTTTTTTCTATTTAGATTGGTTGCATTTGCAAACAGTAGATATGAATACTCCTTGTAAGTTTTGGCACTATATATAGAGAGCATTTTGGAGCCATAACTACCGACTTCGGTTTTTAGCACATTTGTATTTTCTCTTTTGGGATTTTTAGTATAACATTTGATGGTTATGAAAGCAGATTGAATACCAAGAGATTGCGAGGGTGTTCCATGATATATCTCTATATGATCTATAAAATCTATATTTACTTGAGCAAATAGTTTTAATTTGCTTCCAGTATATGAAGTGATCAATTCCCTATCATTTACATAAACTCTAACGGTGTTTTTTGCTTCAGGTTGATAAGGCACATAAAAAGGAGAAGTCATCCCCAGAGCATTTTCATTGTATCTTATGAGAGGAATTTGATCTATGATTTCTTTTAAGTAGTGAACTTTCATTCTATCGAGATCTTGTCTGGTATAAATGATTAAAAATCCGGCACTCTCTTTTTTTGTTTGGTTAGAAAGATCGGCTTTTTGAGCAAGATCGCTTAAAAGAGATGTCATATCTTCCTTTGATAGAAGTAAAATCGGAAAAAGAAAAAATATCAAACAAAGTTTTTTCATTGTTTATTAAACCTATCTTTTAATTTATGTATTTTATCAGAATTATAATTAATATTAATTGAATTAAAATATTTATTCCATTATATGCAAGATTGTGATAAAATAGCATCAAATTTGATATAAAACGGAGTTTAAAATGAGTCAAAAAATAGAAAAGATAAAAGAGGCTATCAAAAAAAGCGATAAATTAACCAAAGAGCATAAAGAGAAAGCTTTAAACAAAGTGCAAGAGTGGTATATCGAAGATAAGGCAGAGGGTTTACTTGCAAAAGAGTTGCTAAAGATTTCAAAAGAGATAACCCCCATACTTGAAGAGATAGGACTTGTGTAGCAAAATTTGTATAGATGGACTATTTTATACATGTTTTGCTTATCTTTTCTAACAAAATAGGATATGCCGGTTTATATATCTATATGTTTCTTGTTGGAACTTTTGTTCCTGTTCCGAGTGAATTGATTTTGATACCGAGCGGGTACTTATCTTCAATGGGAGAAAAAAGTTATCTATCGCTTCTTTTTTGTGCAGCAGTAGGTAGCTTAAGTGGAGCTATGTTTAACTACTTTTTCTCTTTGTATATCGCCAAAAGATTTTTAAGGAAAAAGAGAATATTGGGGAAAGTTACAAGGTTTTTTAGAAAGCATGGTAAGATATCCGTCTTTCTTGCCCCGTTAACTCCGGGTCTTGGACAGTATATCTCCATACCCGCAGGTCTTTCGAGGATGAAGCTTAGATATTTTATCCCTATAACATTTTCAGCAAATCTCATTTGGGTAAATTTTATGCTACTTGTGGGATATGTTTTTGGAGAGGGAAAAGTGAGTCATCAAAAAGTGATATATGTTTCTCTTGTGCTTTTTGGTATTGTGATTGTAGTTTCATCAATATATGTTTTTGTGCAATTTAAGAAAAATAACTCTTAACTTTGCATTTATAATTGCAAAGTGTAAGTTGGCTAACTGAGAAAAAGGTGGATTGATAGATATAATATCGAACAATATAATAATGAAAGGTTTGTGATGGCAGTAGTTCAATCTTTTGGTGCAGCAGAGGTGGTTACGGGGTCTTGTCATGTTTTGAAGATAAAAAAAGAGCCAACAATCATGGTGGATTGCGGTATGTTTCAAGGTTTGATAGAGGGTAGAAACTATGAGCCTTTCGGATTTGACCCCTCAAGTATAGATATACTGCTTATAACCCATGCTCATTTAGATCATATCGGCAGAATCCCCAAGCTTGTAAAAGAGGGTTTTAAGGGGAAGATTTATGCTTTAGAATCAACTATGGAGTTAGCGGAAGTTGTACTTCTTGATAGTGCTCACTTGATGGAGGAGGAGTATAAAACAAGGTTTAAAAAGGCTCAAAGAAGAGGCAAAGAAAAAAAGGTAAAAAAGCCTCTTTATACTGTCGAAGATGTAAATACTTTATATGATATGGATATCAATTATGTAACATATAATGATAGTGTAAAACTCTCTAAAAATATAACGGCAACATTTAGAAATGCAGGACATATACTCGACTCGGCTATGATAGAGATAGAGTATAAAGAAGATGAAAAAAAGAAGAAGATAGTTTTTAGCGGAGATCTTGGCAACCATAACGACTTGGTTATGAGAGACCCCGTAACACTTCAAAAATGCGATACTCTCTATATAGAATCAACCTACGGAGACAGAAATCACAAAGGTATAAAAGATACCGAAGATGAGTTTAAAAGTGTCATTGTAAATACTTTATTGAATGAGGGAAATGTTTTGATACCCTCTTTTGCCATAGAGAGAACTCAAGAGATACTCTGTATACTAAAGCAGATGTATGACAAAAAAGAGTTGCCAGAGTGCAAGGTGTTTATAGACTCACCTATGGCGATAAGGGCAACAAAACTTTACGACAAGTATCATGATGAATTGAGTAAATGTTGCAACGATTTTTTAAAAAGAGACGGTAGTGTATTTGAGTTTCCTTATGTAAATTTTACTTTAAAGCCTGATGAATCCAAAAAGATAAATGAAGAAAAGAGCGGCTGTATCATCATAGCCGGAAGTGGTATGTGTAGTGGGGGCAGGATACTTCATCACTTTAAACAGAGACTTTGGAATGAGAGAAACAGTGTTTTATTTGTTGGCTATCAGGCAAAAGGAACTCTTGGAAGAAGGATAGTTGACGGAGATAGATTTGTAAAGATTTACCACGAAAAGATACTTTTAAAGGCAAAAGTATATACGATAAACGGATTTTCAGCCCATGCGGATCAAAACGATCTTATAGAGTGGATGAAGAGTTTTGAAAAACTTGGGAAGATATATCTTGTTCATGGAGAGAGAGACAAACAAGAGGTATTTAAAAAGGTTATAAAAAAACGAATGGGCAAAAAAGCTCATATAGTCAAAGAGGTTGAAAAGATATGGATATAGGAGGGAAATATGCCAAACGATATTGAGAAATTTAATGGTTTAAGCTCCGAAGAGGTAAGAGAAAGACTTAAAAAATACGGTTATAATGAGATAAAAGAGAAGGAAGAGAGTTGGTATCATCGTCTTTTTAGAAGATTTTGGGGACCAATTCCCTGGATGATAGAGATAGCTGCGATACTTTCGGCTGTTGCTAAGAGATGGGAAGATTTCATTATCATTATGATAATGCTTTTGGTAAATGCTTTTGTGGATTTTTATCAAGAGTTCAAAGCACTAAATGCTATAGCTGTTTTAAAAAAGAAGTTAGCAAGAAAAGCTACCGTTTTAAGAGATGGCAAATGGCAGGAGGTGGATGCAAAAGAGTTAGTACCGGATGATATTATAAAAGTAAAGATCGGGGATATTGTTCCGGCTGATTGCGAATTGCTCAAAGGAAGCGACTTTTTGCAAGTAGACCAATCCGCTTTAACGGGAGAGTCTTTGCCGGTCAATAAAAAAGAGGGCGATATTCTTTATGCAAATGCCATCATAAAACAGGGCGAAATGATTGCAAAAGTTACTGCAACGGCTTTAAATACATACTTTGGTAAGACCGTAGGACTTGTAGCAAAAGCTGAAAAAGAGGAAAAGAGCCATTTTCAAAAAATGGTTATAAAAGTGGGTAATTTTTTGATCCTTGTAACTGTTGTAATGATTGCGATTATTGTTTATTTTGGGCTTAAGAGAGATGAGCCTGTTGTTGATCTTTTGATTTTTGCTCTTGTATTGACCATATCTGCCATTCCCGTGGCGATGCCTGCTGTATTAACTGTAACTATGGCTTTGGGAGCGAGAGTTTTGGCAACAAAAGAGGCTATAGTGTCCAGACTTGCCGCCATAGAAGAGATGGCTGGGATGGATATACTTTGCTCGGATAAAACCGGAACTTTGACAAAAAATGAAATGAGTCTTGCTGAACCATACTTTATAAAAGGGTTTGACAAAGATACACTTATGTTGTATGCGGCACTTGCCAGTAAAAAAGAAAATAACGATCCTATAGAAAAACCGATTTTTGAATATATCCAAAAAATGCAATTAGATGATAAGCTTTCAAAAGAAGAACTTAAGAAGTTTATCCCCTTTGATCCTGTTCATAAACGAACGGAGGGTATATATAAAAGTTGTTTTATATATACAAAAGGTGCTCCTCAAATTATCATAGATGAGTGTAATGAGAGTGAATTTGATAAAAAAGAGGCTTATAAAAAAGTTGAAGAGTTTGCAAGCAAAGGGTTTAGAACACTTGGGGTTGCTTATAAAAAAGCAAAGGAAGATGTGTACCATTTTGTCGGGCTTATTCCTCTGTTTGATCCGCCGAGAGAAGATTCTAAAAATGCTATAAAAGAGGCAAATGCAAAAGGAGTTACCGTTAAAATGGTAACAGGCGATAATATTGAGGTAGCCAAATATATAGCCGGTATTTTGGGGATAGGTAATGATATAGAAAGTATTAGAACTTTAAAAGGGGAAGATACAAAGGAGTATATCTATCTTGCAAAAATTATCTCAAAAGCCTTTATAAAAACTCTTCAGCCCAAAATTTCAAAAGATATGGCAGAAGAGAAAGTTGGTGAAATTGTAAAAGAGGTTAAAAAAGAGCTTGAAAAACAGCCATTATCTCCCGGAACCGTAAAAAAACACGAATCCGAAATTATAAAACTTATAGAAAAAGCTAACGGCTTTGCCGAGGTTTTTCCTGAAGATAAATATTTTATAGTGGATAAGCTTCAAAAAGCTGATCATATAGTAGGAATGACCGGAGACGGAGTCAATGATGCTCCTGCACTTAAAAAAGCCGATTGTGGTATAGCCGTCAGCCGAGCGACTGATGCGGCGAGGGCGGCTGCGGATATAGTTTTGATGTCTCCGGGACTTACGGTTATCGTAGATGCTATAAAAGAGGCCAGGATAATATTTGAGAGGATGAAAAGTTATACGATTTTTAGGATAGCCGAAACTATTAGAATTATTATCTTTATGACCTTGGCGATAGTTGTTTATAACTTTTATCCTATAACGGCTATCATGATCATTGTTTTGGCACTTTTAAACGATATACCTATCATGACTATAGCATACGATAATACAAAAGTGAGAAAACAGCCGGTAAGATGGGATATGAAAGAGATATTTATTTTGGCATCATGGCTCGGATTTGCCGGAGTTTTAAGTTCGTTTGCTCTTTTTTGGATACTTATATCGTATATGCATTTGCCTCTTGTTTTTGTGCAGTCGGTATTTTTTGCTAAACTTGTTATTGCAGGACATGGAACGATATACAATACAAGGATTGATGATTGGTTTTGGAAAAAGCCATGGCCATCTTGGACACTCTTTGGTGCCACTTTTTCAAGTAGAGTTGCAGGAACGATTATAGCGGTTTACGGTTTTGGCTTGATGGAGCCTATAGGTTGGAAATGGGCGGCTTATATGTGGGCTTATGCACTTATTTGGTTTGTATTTAATGATATTGTAAAAATAGCGGTTTTAAGATATTATAAAAGAAAAAACGGAACTGATATTATATAATCAGAAAGAGATAAGAAAAATATTATGAAACATTTTTTTATCTATGATAATGATATAATATGCAAGTTTAAAAAAATATTATAAAAAAGGATAAATATTTTTATGAATATAAGTACGGATTTTGTAAATCTTATCGTTACAGTTGCTTTTAGCTTTTTGATAGGGCTTGAAGTTAAAACTTATAGGATACAGTATCATGATAACTCCACAAAGTATTTTTTTGGAAGTGCAAGAACCTTTACTTTTGTAGGAATGCTTGGGTTTATTTTTTACAAAATAGACTTGATGGCATATTTGTCGGTTTTGTTGGGATTGACTATTTTATATGCACTTTTTTATTATCAAAAGCTTTTAAATAAAAAACAGAGTATTTTGTTATATCTTGTTATGCTAATAGTTTATGGACTTGGTCCGATAACTGTGAAATTTCCCATATGGATGACATCTTTGATTTTTGTGCTTATAGTTTTTATCCTTAATGCTAAAAACAGTATACATAAATTTACTCAAGATTTTAATCCCTATGAATTTGAAATACTCGGTAAAATGATATTGCTTTCAGCTGTTATCTTGCCACTTTTGCCAAACAAAGAAGTTATACCTTATGTCCCTATATCTCCTTTTAAAATATGGTTGGCAGTTGTTGTGGTGTCTGGCATCAGTTATGGTGGATATATTGCCCAAAAGTATTTTTTTCCAAATAAAGGATATTTTTTAACAGGAATTATAGGCGGAACATATTCGTCAACTGCCACAACAGTAGTTCTATCAAGAAAAGCTAATAAAACAGGAAGAAATCCAATTGTAGAAGCTGCTATTGTAGTAGCAACTTCGGTTATGTATATAAGACTTATTGTAGTGGCAGCTATATTTAATTTTTCCATTGCTAAATCTATAGCATTGCCTTTTGTATTACTCTCTTTGGCGGGAATTATTGTATCTTTATTTTTTTTATATTCTAAAAAAACAAGAGATATCAATAGTGAATTTGTTGATTCAAATCCATTAGAACTTGGTGCGGCTTTTATATTTGCTATACTTTTTATCGTCATGATGCTTTTAACGAACTATATCACCAGCCAATACGGTTCTTTGGGGCTTAAAATATTTTCATTTGTAGCAGGTTTTACCGATATAGACCCTTTTGTTTTATCTCTTGTAACGGGTAAATTCAGTATTAACTCCAAAGAGATAGTGGATGCCGTTATGGTTGCCGCAGGTAGCAACAATCTTTTAAAAGCGATATATGCTTTATGGTTCGGAGGATGGAAAAATACATATAGATCCTCTTTGTGGGTTGCAGGTCTTGGTGTTTTCACGATATTTTGGGCTTTAAGTACCTGACTAAAAGAAACCCTAACTAATAGAAACTCAAAAAGGCTGTAGATACAAGGCGAAAACTCGCAGATGTATTTGTTATACTTCAAGAGTTTTGCTTATTATAGGAGAAAAGATATGATAAAAAATGATGTATTACCTTGGGAGCATCCAAAGTTAGAAGAAGAGGATCCAAAATCAGTAGAACTTATAAAAACGATTATGAAAAGTCCTACTTATAAAATGGCGGAAGAGGATGAAAAATTTATAAGCTCATATGAAGCGAGGGCTATAAGACTTGAACTTGATTATCTAAAGTGTGAACTAAAGATGAATGAGTACGGTATAAAGCATACTATTGTAGTTTTCGGAAGTGCCAGAATAGTTGAGAAAAAAACGGCTATGAAGAGACTTAAAATCATACAAGAGATGCTTGAGAAAAAAGATAATGATAGAAATCTTTTAAGGGAACTTTATATAGCTGAAAGAATGGTTGGAAAGAGTATATATTATGAAGATGCAAGAAAATTCGGAAGACTTGTCGGTAAGAGCGGAAAGGGAGCGAAAGACTGCAAAGTAACTTTGATGACTGGAGGTGGTCCAGGTATCATGGAAGCAGCAAACAGAGGAGCTTATGATGTGGGATCAAAAAGTATAGGACTCAATATAAAACTTCCTCATGAACAGTATCCAAATCCATACATAACACCCGATCTTTGCTTTTTGTTTCACTATTTCGCTGTCAGAAAACTACACTTTTTAAATAGAGCAAAAGCTCTTGTAGTATATCCCGGAGGATTTGGAACATTTGATGAACTTTTTGAAACTTTGACTTTGATTCAAACCAAAAAGAGTGACAAGATACCGGTAGTATTGGTTGGTAGAAACTATTGGGAGAAAGCTATTGATTTTGATTTTTTAAAAGATGAGGGGGTGATTGCTCCCGATGATGTAAATATCTTCAAATTTGCTGACAATGCTGATGAAGCATGGAAACATATAGTTTCTTGGCACGAAAAAAATGATAAGCCTCTTTTTTGAGAATAAATTTTTATATAAAGTTAAATGATGCGGCAAGAGTATAATATGTCATAATTTTATCAAGGAAGATAGTGAATTAACTAAATTGAAAAGGAAAAAAATGTCTAATAACTCAAAACTCAAAACTCAAAACTCAAAACTATTAATAACCGGTGGTGCTGGATACATAGGAAGTCATTTAGTAAAGCAATTATTACAAACGACAAACAGTGAAATAGTAGTATTAGATAATTTAGTTACAGGATTTGATAAAACTATTCAAACTTTACAAAAGATAAGAAACTTTAAATTTATCAATCAAGATTTAAAAGAGTGGGATAAAATAGAAAAAATTTTAGATGAAGAAAAGTTTGATACGATTATTCATTTTGCTGCGAGTTTAATTGTGCCAGAAAGCATGGAAAATCCAGCGAAGTATTATCTAAACAATACAGCAAATACTACGAATTTAGTTAATTGTGCTGCAAAAAGTGGAGTTAAAAAGTTTATATTTTCTTCAACAGCAGCAGTTTATGGAGAACCTAATTTAAAAGATGCTATAAATGGAATAGATGAAAAATTTCCAAAAAATCCAATAAATCCGTATGGACAAAGCAAACTATTTAGTGAAAAAATCATTCAAGATATATCTAAAATTAGTAATATGAAATATGTAATTTTTAGATATTTTAATGTAGCAGGAGCCGATAAAGAGGGAATAATCGGTCAATCAACTAAAAATGCTACTCATATAATCAAAGTAGCGGCCGAAACTGCATTAGGAAAAAGAGATAAAATGTATATATTTGGAGATGAGTATGATACACCTGATGGCACTTGTATTAGAGATTATATAGATGTAGATGATTTAGCAAGTGCTCACATTGATGCCATTAAATATTTATGTTACAATAACAGCAATATTTTTAATGTAGGTTATTCAAAAGGTTATAGTGTAAAAGAAGTAATTGAAACTATGAAAAAAGTGAGTGGAAATGATTTCAAAGTAGAGATTGCTCCAAAAAGAGTAGGAGATCCAGCACTTTTGATTTCAGATAACAGCAAAATAAAAAAAGAGATGAATTGGCAACCTAAATATGATAATTTAGAGTTAATTTGTAAAAAAGCACTTGAATGGGAAAGCAAACTGTAATAATCAAATAGATTTTCTAAATTTTTATGAGTGAAGAGATGGAAGGGGTTTGGCACCTAAGTTTTGGGTGCCAAACCTATATCGTGTGTTTTCAGAAAATTGATTGTGAGATTATTCTACCTCAGCATCGATAACATCGTCATCAGCAGGTTTATTATTGTCTGCTTTTTGTTCTCCTGCACCTGCAGGTTTTTCATCTTTTTTATACATAGCTTCCGCCAATTTATGGCTAACATCAGTCAAAGCTTTTACCTTTTCATCTATCTGCTCTTTTGTTACATTTTCATTTTTCAATGTCTCTTTTAGAGCATCAAGTGCAGCTTGAACCTTATCTTTCTCGGCTTGGTCTATCTTGTCGCCTACTTCACCAAGAGTTTTTTCAGTTTGATGAGCTAAAGCATCTGCTTGATTTTTAGCATCAATCAACTCTTTTCTCTTCTTATCTTCCTCTTTGTGAAGCTCGGCATCTTTAACCATCTTCTCTATTTCAGTCTCATCAAGTCCGCTTGAACCGGTTATCTTGATCTCTTGAGCTTTGCCGGTAGCTTTATCTTTTGCACTAACAGTTAAGATACCGTTTGCATCAATATCAAATGTAACTTCGATTTGAGGTACACCTCTTGGAGCAGGCGGAATTCCCTCAAGGTTAAACTGTCCAAGAGATTTATTATCTTTTGCAAACTCTCTCTCGCCCTGTAAAACATGTATTGTAACCGCACTTTGGTTATCCTCGGCAGTTGAAAAAATTTGTGACTTCTTAACCGGAATAGTCGTGCCTTTTTCGATAACTTTAGTCGTAACTCCGCCAAGTGTCTCAATACCAAGGCTTAATGGTGTAATATCAAGTAAAAGAACATCTTTTACATCACCTTTTATAACTGCTCCCTGTATAGCAGCTCCTATTGCCACAACTTCATCCGGATTCATAGACTTATTAAGATCTTTTCCAAAGAAAGCTTTTACTTTTTCTTGAACCAAAGGAACTCTTGTACTTCCTCCGACCATAACGATCTCTTTTATTTCATCTTTTGAAAGATCTGATTCTTTTACAACTTGCTCAATTTTAGCGATAGTCTCATCTACCAAATCCTCTATCAAACTCTCAAATTTAGCTCTTGTTATCTTTTTAACAAAGTGCTTAGGACCACTTGCATCAGCTGTGATAAACGGTAAGTTTATCTCTGTCTCAGTTGCTGTTGAAAGCTCTTTTTTAGCATTTTCAGCAGCCTCTTTAAGTCTTTGAAGAGCCATAACATCTTGTTTTAGATCGATACCACTCTCACTTTTAAACTCATTACAAGCCCAGTCTATAACTCTATTGTCAAAATCATCACCGCCCAAGAAAGCATTACCGCCTGTTGCAAGAACTTCTACGACATTATCGCCTGTTTCAAGAACGGTAACATCAAATGTTCCTCCACCAAGATCGTAAACTACAATCTTCTCAGCATTTTTCTTATCAAGTCCGTATGCCAAAGCTGCAGCCGTAGGCTCGTTGACGATTCTAAGTACATTTAGTCCGGCTATTGTTCCGGCCTCTTTTGTAGCTTTTCTTTGACTATCGTTAAAATATGCTGGTACGGTAATAACTGCATCAGTAACTTTTTCTCCAAGAAAAGCCTCTGCATCCTCTTTTAACTTCATAAGAATCTTTGCACTTATCTCTTGAGGAGTATAAACTTTGCCCTCCACATCTATAGCACAAGCTCCGTTTCTGTCGATTACCTCATAAGGAAGTCTTTTTTTAGCCTCTTTGGCTTTATCTTCATTACACATTAAACCCATAATTCTCTTTATGGAGTATATAGTTTTCTTAGGGTTTGTAACCGCTTGTCTTTTTGCCGGATCACCCACCAAAATCTCACCCTTGTCTGTAAAAGCAACAACTGAAGGTGTTGTGTTTTTACCCTCTTTGTTTGCTATAACTTTACTCTCTCCTCTTTCATAAACACTCACACAGGAGTTTGTTGTTCCAAGATCAATTCCTATAACTTTACTCATTTTACATCCTTTAATTTAATTTTTTTATTTTGCTACGGAAACCATAGCTGGTCTTAAAACCCTATCTTTTATCTTATAACCTTTTTGAAGAAGTTCGACTATCTCGCCCTCTTCATGATCCTCGCTCTCAACTTGCATAACCGCATCGTGAAAATGAGGATTGAAACCCTCTTTGGTATCAATTAGCTCAATACCATGTTTTTGCATCACTTTTTTGAACTGCTCAATAGTAAGATTAATACCCTCTTTTAGTTTATCGGCATATTCACTATCTTCACTATCAGCCTTTTTTGCCGAATCAGCGGCAAAATCCATAGAGTCAATAACAGGCAGCAAATCTCTGGCAAACTCTTCATTTGCATAACTAACTGCTTGCATCTTCTCTCTTTCAAGCCTCTTTTTGATATTTTCAAAGTCAGCTAATTCTCGTAGATACTTATCTTCAAGTTCTTTATTTGTCTTTTTTAACTCCTCAATCTTTTGTTCTAATTCATCCACAGAAACCTCATCTGTACTGTCATCTTCTTCTATATTATCTTCTATATCTTTTTCGTGTTTATTTTCCATTTTGTCCATATCACCTCCTTGTACAAATTTCATTTAAAAACTCTTTATATGAATTATCAACTTTTCCTACACATAAAAAGTTTACCTCTTTTTTGTCTATTTTAGCTTCATGTTTCATAGCCATATAGCCTTTTGGAACCAACTCCTCAAAATATATGCCATTTTCGACTTTTTCAAATATTGAAGAGTGCATAAAGTTTTCAATATTTATATTGCAATAATCATAATATTTCGACATTTCATACAAAACATCTTTTTTCTCTTTTAAAACTATATTGGCTTCCAAAAGTTGCTCAATCTTTTTTCTAAGTTCATAAAGTCCTACATTGATAGATATATTTTTTATTTTGTTTATATCATATCCTATTAAATTAGTCAAAAATCTCTCAACTTTTTCATTATATTCCAAAACAACACTACTATTTTGAAAAATTATCAATAAAAATCTATCATCGACATTTATAATTTCGCTCAATTTAGATTCATCTTTATATTGTAATATACAATATACATCAAATTCTTTTATCCATTTTTTCAATTCATAGACACTACTACCTATATCCAATTCGTCAATATCGGAAAATCTTTCTATCCAATACCTCTTTAATGCCTCCCAAGTAGGAACTCTCCCGCTACTTGTATGAAGTTGTCTAAGTATGCCTTCGTATGATAATTTTTTAAAATAGACTCTTATGGTTGAAGGAGAGATATCTATATCCAATTTCTCTCTTAACTCATTAGAGCCAATAGGCATACTGTGTTTTAAATACTCTTCAATAATAGTATTTAAAATAATCTCTTTTTTGTCCACAACTTCTCCCGTTAGCAAAGTTTTTATAGATGAATTTATGCTTTTAGCACTCACTCATCTCTTTTGCTGATGAAATTATACAACATTGAGTGCTATAATGTCAAGTATTTTATATAAAAAATTGTATAAATTAACTTGAGCCTATATAACTCAATGTTAAAGCTTTACTTTTTTTAAGCATTACAATAGTATAATCGCATTTTTAAAAGGAAAAATCTTGAAAAATGCCAAAGTCAACAAACTATCAAATCATATCAAAAATGTTTTACATGGTTTTTTCCTTGGCATAGGCACAGCTATAGCCGAGCCATCTACAATACTCCCCTTGATAGTTCATCACTTTAGCTCAAGCTCGATATTGGTAGGTTTTTTTGTAGCTCTTTTAAGAGGCGGGGCTATTTTAGTGCAAATGTTTGCCGCTTTTTATGCTCAAAGCTTCTCGCTCGTACTTCCATTTTTAAAGAGAGTTTTTCTCGTTAGATTTTTAGCTTGGTTTAGTATAGGTTTTGCGATACTCGTTATAGGAGAAAAGTCAAATACACTTACACTTTTTTTTATAGGACTTGGTCTTTTCTTTTTCAGTTTTTCCGCGGGATTTGGAGCTATATATTTCAGAGAAATTATGGCCAAAATGTTTACCCACAAATATCGTGGTTTTACTATGGCTTATAGACAATTTTTCACAGGACTCGGTTCAATACTTAGCGGTGTTGCTGCCGGATGGGTATTAAACCATTATGAAGCTCCGAAAAGTTATGGATATCTTTTTATCATAAGTGCTATTTTTATGGGTTTTGGATTTTTAGCTTTTGCAAGAGTTGAAGAGCCTAAAAAAGAGAATATCTCTTTAAAAGAGTCAAGTTTTAAAAAATTTCTAAAAAACTCTTTTATCATACTAAAGGAGGATCAGCATCTTTTGACTCAAATACTGTCATATCTCTTCTCCTATTCTTACCTTATAGCAATGCCATTTATTATTTTACAAGCTAAAGAGTATATCAAATTAAACGGTACGGATATAGGTATATTTATATCTGTACAAATGATAGGAGCAATGTTTAGCAATTTTTTATGGGGAAAATTATCTTCAAACGGCAAAAATAGGATTATAGTAAATATTTCTACATTAATACTATTGTTTGCCATAACTCTATCTTGGATAACAAAAAGCAATATATATGGATATTATATTATATTTTTCTCTCTTGGTGTAGCGACTGATGGTCTTAGACTAAGTTTTGGAAATCTGATACTTATACTGGCACCGGAAGAAAAAAGACCTGTCTATGTAGCTCTTCAAACAAATATAGTCTCTATCGGTATATTTTTCTCGGTTTTAGGAGGAGCCATAGTAGAGTATCTAAGTTATGGATGGCTATATGGGGTAACACTTTTTTTCCTAATAGCCTCATTTTTGCTATCCTTAAAACTAAAGGATATAGATCACTAAAAACTTATGTTATAAATTATTTTTGAAGATTGATACAAAAATAAATCTTTTTATTTTTTTTAATTAGTC